>JANPGT010001110.1:0-7568 GCA_031424135.1 Chitinophagaceae bacterium | reverse complement strand
TAAAATATCCTGCAGGCGGTTGGCCTTTGTAAAAGCCGCCTGCAAACTGGCAGGCGCCGCTTTTTCGCCGGGTTGCAAAATATAGGCATGTTCCTGTACATCGGTGTTCAAGCGCAGATAAGTAATGCCAATATCCACATGCAGCAGATCGCCCGGTAAAACTACTTCCGCCGCGGGGGTCTTAGAAAAGCTGCGCAGGTGATCAAAGTGAACTGAATCATTGCGCTGGATAGATACAGACGGATGAAACCAGGTATCATACCCCAGTTCACGTATTTTCTGCCTGAACCACCACACCACATCATCGGTGGTAGTAATGCCCGGGGTAATTACTTTTTCGGAAAACCCTTCCTCAATAATTTTATGGGTGGCATTCACCAGTTGGGGATAGATCTGCATTTCGCGTTGCGTGCGTGTTTCCATCCAGCCCACTGCCAGGCTTTGGGCAGACACCACTTTGCTTTTAAATGCAGGCGGTAAATTTTGCATCAGCTCAGTGTATTCTGTATAATCCAATCCATCCGCATGGGCAAAATCAGCGGAGGTATTCAATCCAATTTTATTGGGCTTACGGGTGGCAATTATATCCGACAGCGCATCCCATTGGTTGGGAAATTTTTGCATATCCCAGGAAGCCTTTATTTCTGTGCCTACATTATACCGGGCAATGGCCAGTTTCTCATATACTTTCTTACCTGGATTATTGTAAAAAACCAGGATGGTTCTGCGCCGGGCATACAGCCATTCTGCGGGCAGCATGGTTTTAATAATGGGGTCTTCATTGTATTCCCTTGAAACAATCACCCACATATCAATACCGCTTTTCTCCATCAGGGCCGGCAGTAATATATTCAGCCGGTCTGCCAGCAATTCATTCACTACCCTTGCCTGTTCGCGAACAGATAACACCTGTGCCTGTGCTTCAATTGAGATCAGCACTGCAATTAAAACATATATTTTTCGCATACTATTTCAGTTTGTAATCAAATATAAGGGAGAAGTGCTGGGTTACCAGCGGAAGAATATATCACGCATTTTTTGATCACAGCTCACTGGGTATGAGCAATAACAGCTTATTAAATCTTCTTATCTTCATTTGGCAAACAAACCTTTTCCTTACTCAGAAAAATGCCTGCGTTTATGTCCAAATCAGACCTGCAGCTGATCATTGACTATTACGAGACAGAAAAAAATAGTGTAGAAATATCCCTGGCAGATTGTGTGGCAGAGGGCGATTACCAGATGGCAAAATATCATTCCGGTGAACTGGTCCGGCTCGACTTTAAACTTGGTACCCTATACCGGTTAAACGGCACTCACAATATTCTCCGCTATCCCCTGGAATTCAAAAAAAGACGTTTACTGTCAATGTTAAGGGAGTTTCCGGATAATCCCTCAAGGCGGTTTTACATAGACCAGGTAGCCGGGATTGATCAACAGCTAAACGACATTGGCTTGCATATTAAACCACCTGCTTTGAGTGGCCAGGAATTTGATGACGCTGTATTTGACGTTGTAGAAGGCAGGAAAACCGGTTTCAGGCTTCACCTCAAAAAAGAAGTAAATCTATGGATCGATTTTCGTTCCGCAGGCAATACAATATTACTTGTTACTATCACACCGCTGCAACAAATTAAAGACGAAGATTTCCAGTACCTATTGCCTGAAAATGCTTTCAGCACAATAGGTTTTCAACATGCATCCGCCACAGATACCTGGTCGTACAGCTATGATACCGCCGGTTTTAAGAGTGCTGAAGCAATCAAAGCCCTGTCAGCAAGAATCATCTTTGATATTTTTTATTTTATACGATTGGATCAGCCGGCATGCATCGAATTTTATGATTAAATAAAGCCGGGACCGGTTGCCCGGCTTCAATACTGTTTACAGTTTACACAAAAAACGGCATCCCCGGTATAGCATATTTCTTCATAGCCGCCTCGTTAATTTCTACGCCGATGCCGGGTTTCTCAGACAACGTAATAAAACTGTCTTTTACCCATTCACCGTCATAGGTAACAATTTCTTTAAACATAGGGTCTGTGTGAAAATAAGACTGCCATTCCAGTATTAAAAAATTGGGTACCGAAGCGCATACATGGCAGGAAGCCATCGCCCCTAAAAATGACGCTACCATATGCGGTGCAAAAGGCGTGTAATACAAATTGGCCAGGTTGGCAATGCGTTGTCCTTCTCCCAGCCCACCTGCCTTTTGCAAATCGGGCATTACAATGTCTACCCCGCCAATTTCAAGTAAACGCCTCAACCCGTGGGCCAGGTAATGATTTTCACCGGCGGCTATGGGTGTGCTGGTAGACTCCGTGATGCGTTTGTAAGCTTCTACATTTTCTGCAGGGATGGGCTCCTCCAGCCATAACAGTTTCAATGGCTCCAGCAGTTTTGCTACGGCCTGCCCGGTAACAGCATCATAACGGCCATGCATGTCTACCAATATATCTATGTTAGGACCCACAGCCTGCCGTGCCGCCGCAATCTGGTCGTACATGCGCTGCAATTCAGCGGGACTGGCCGTCCAGTTATACGCGTCGTATTTATTGGGATCATTGGCCTGGTCCAAATCAAACTTCATGGCATTAAAACCCATGCCTTTTGCTTTTAAGGCAGCATCGGCAAAATCCTGCGGTATGGGCAAGTTGCGCTGGTACAAAGCAGTATCGCAATACACCCTTATTTTATCACGGAATTTCCCCCCCAGCAATTGGTAGACCGGCAGGTTAAGCGCCTTTCCGGCAATATCCCAAAGGGCGGTTTCTATGGCCGACAGTACCGCGACATACATACCCGATTGTGCCCCCTGGAAAAAACCAGATTTGCGGATATCTTCAAATAAACGGTGCACGTTCAGCGGATTCTTTCCTTTCAGCCTGGCTTCAAAGTTTTTTACCAGGTAGTAGGTGCCGGGAATCGCATCTACGCCCTCGCCGCAGCCCCAGATACCCTGGTTGGTATACACTTTTACAAAAAGGCTTCCCTTAATATACCCGCATTTGATTTCTGTAATTTTTAGATCTGATGGCGCTGAAGCTTTGGGTGTTTTATCGATGGCAGATTCGTATCCCTGCCCAAATGTTTTCAATGATGCCAGTGGTGCCGCTGCTGCTGCAATGGCTGCTTTTGTTATAAAAGATCTTCTTGAGTTTGACATGTGGATTATTTTAAATTTACCAGTTGCGTTCTTTAAGGTATTCCTGCACCTGCTCTTTAGGTACCGGCAGTTCATTGATGTGGTCGTTAAGCCATTTGGAAAAATCCTTTTCAATCTCGTCTGACCATTTTGCATCAATCTGGCCGGCGGTATAAATGCCTTCGCGCAAACGCTGATGACCAAACATATCGCGCAGCCGCACTATCTCAGAAGTCTTCACTACTTTTTCTGCCAGGTGCGGCGGAATAAATACCACCACGCCCAGTTTGCCCAGCACCACATCGCCCGGCATTACCGTAACCGTGCGTATGCGGGTGGGTTGGTTAATGCCAATGATCATGGTATTCAAATCACCTGTGGGATTGTGGTACGATGGATCGTAGCTGGTATAATAAGAAGTAAAGCCGCCTATCTCTTTTAAACCCTCAATATCTCTCAACGCGCCATCATATACAATACCATTACCCGTTTTTGCATAAATAGCGCTGCCAACGTTATCGCCGATGGTGGGCCCGTTGCGGTGCGCGCCAAACTGGTCGGCCACATACACGTCGCCTTTTACCAGCAGATCTACAGCCCATGTATTCTGTCCCCTTTTACCGGCTTTTTTTCCACGGGCATCAATAGCGCCCCACACATCGGGGCGGGCGGGCATAAACGTAGTGGTAACCGCGCGGCCTACCAGCACACTATCGGGGTTTATCTGTTGCCATCCTTCAGCTACCTGGTAACCGTAACCGGCGTTTTTCATTACCGCCCAGGCTTCTTCAACGCTTACTGATTTCATACGCGCCATAATATTATCGGGCACTTTTGGCCGTCCGTCGGCAAAGCGTTCACCCTTCCATTCCGGTGTTAAAAAAATCAGTTCTTCTTTTGAAATCTGTTGGCTGTTCAGCCGGGCGCAGCATGCAAGCAGCACCCCAATAAGGAGCAGGCAATTCAATCGTGGCATAAGCGAACTTTTATGTTGATGAAAAATAGTGCGTATTATCAATTTTCTTGCCGCCAGTGTTATTGCTGCAGGCTTGCTGCTGTCCGTCTGCACCGGGCCTGTTGCACAAGCTTTTCCGTTTGCTATAAAGTTAAAGGAATACAGTGAACCATGCACAGTTTAATGCATTGGCTATACCCTAAAGAGGGTAGTGCCTGCATATAAACTTATTGTATCTTAGTGTGTTCAGTTCAAGTTGCATCATTAAGGTTAGGTTCTTCTTATTAGCCATTGGCGCTGTCAGCCATCCGCTCCCTGCGAAGCAGCTGTTTTATCTATTGCGTTTAATGGCTGTTACCGCAAACAGCAGGTATGCAAAATACAGGCAGGCTGTTTGTTTTGCTTTGCTACACATCATCTGGAAAAATAAAACAATGTTGATTATGATAAAGTACTTATCCTGCGGCAGGGTGGTTACGCTTGCCTGGTTGCTGTTTACCAGTCTTTTTTTCTGCAGCTGTTACTCCTATCGTGTGGCTACCCATGCACAAGCCGGTACCGAAACAGTGGCTACCGTTACGGCACATTCGTTTTTCTGGGGACTCTTAAAAAAGCCAAAAGAGATCCATACGCCCATTTGCGATACGCTGGAAGTAAACGGTATGTCTGAAGTAGTCATCAAAAACAATTTCGGGTACTCGCTCATAACAGTGGCCACGCTGGGCATATGGAGCCCTATAAAACTGGAGTGGAAATGCGGCAAACCCTGTAAAAAATGCGGAACCTTATAAACCCTTCGGTATGAAACTGATCAAAACAGCACAAAAGAAATGGGAAAACCGGCACGAAGTCTTTACTGAACAGATACAGGATCTGTACATAGGCGGCAATGAGCCCGACCTGGGTGCGCTGGAGAGCTACAATGATACTACCAAAGCGCTGCAACAATTAATAGCCGATGCCATTCAGACCAATACGCCCTTTCGCTCACTGGGCGCCGGCTGGAGCTGGAGTAAGATTGCCACCGCAAAAGATGGTATCATGCTGGACACCAAACCGCTAAACCTGACCATGAATATTGCACCTTCCAGTGTGGTGCCTTCCTATACCGGCGACGTTAATAAGCTGGTTTTTGCACAATGCGGCAACGGTGTGTGGGAGATAAGCCGGGAGCTGCGTGCCAAAAAACTTTCATTGAAAACCACTGGCGCCAGTAACGGCCAAACAATTGTAGGGGCTATGTCAACCGGCGCACACGGTTCTTCTTTTGATGTGGGCGCGGTGCAGGACTATGTAATAGGCATGCACCTGATTGTTGGCCCCAACCGGCACATCTGGCTCGAAAGAAAATCAGCTCCAGTAGTGGCGCCGTCCTTTATAGAAAAACTGGAAACGGAGCTGGTGCAGGATGACGACCTCTTTAACGCCGCCCTGGTAAGTTTTGGCAATTTTGGCATCATACACGCCGTGCTGGTAGAAACAGAAGATATTTTTTTGCTGGAAACCTATATGCAGCGGGTACCCTATGATGCCACACTGAAAAAACTAATGGAAACACTTGATTTCAGCAATGCCCAGCTACCCTGTGGCAATGAAAGGCCTTTTCATTTTGAGGTACGGCTGAACCCTTACGATATGGACAAGGGCGCCTATGTCTCCACGTTTTACAAACGGCCTTACCGGAATCAATACCCAAAGCCGGTTGCCAATGGCGAAGGATTAGGCCCCGGCGATGATGCCCCTTGTTTTATCGGCAAGATTACGGATGCTATTCCTGCACTGGTTCCCATATTGGTAAACAAATTATTGGCCGGTGCATTTACCCTCTTCAGCAAACAATTCGGCACCCTGGGAGAAATTTTCAATAACACTACACTGCACGGTAAATTATTCAGCTCTGCCATTGGGATACCGCTTAACCAGGTACAACGCGTAACCGATATTATTTTTGAGCTGAACAAAACAGCCGGCCCTTTTCCGGGCTTATTTTCTTACCGTTTCATTAAAAAGTCGCAGGCTACCCTGGCCTTTACCCGTTTCAATTTTACCTGTATTCTTGAGCTGGATGGATCTTTCTCAGATACTACCATGAATTTTTACAGGGCGGTTTGGAAGAAACTGGATGAAGAAAAGATTCCTTATACAGTGCACTGGGGTAAAATGAATGAACTGAATTTTGAACGCATCAGCAATATGTATGGAAGCGATGCCGACAAATGGATAGCCGCCAGGAATACTTTGCTGGATGCCGCCAGCAGGAAGGTTTTTTGTAACCCGCTGCTGCAGGAATGGGGATTGGATAAGTCTTTGTAGTGCAAGAACAGCCCTTTGAGCGACCATCATTTTACCACGGAGGCAAAGGAGGTTTTTCACAGAGGTGAAGGAGGATTGCTGCCTAACAGGAACTTAGAAAATATTTCAACAGGATTTATGCGCCAGCTTATCATATTCATTTGCTTTTTTACACCGGTAGTTGCTGCACGTGCGCAAAGCGGCAAAGAAATTATCACTGAATTACAAAGCATTCACCAGGCAGTAAGCGCAGACAGCAGCGTTGCTATTGCCCACCGCGGCATGAATGTTTTCCTGGCAGATAAAACCGGCTATGCTTCCGGCAGCAGGGATCTTTCTTTTTTTACCAATTATGTTACGTTTAACTCCACTGAAGGAAGGTTTACCGTTAACCATAATTTTCAACAACCGGCTGCAGGCAATGACGCACCCATTAAAAAATTGCTGAGTATTGGTTTTGATATGACACTGGCCAGCAGTTATACAAGATCATTTCTTGACAAACGATTTGAAAACGAACTGGGCATTACCGTTAACTATAAATGGCTGGGCAGGGTAAAGACCCGGTTCGCCAAAGGATCTGATCAAAAAAAGGCAGCGGACGCGCTTCGGTCAGTAGTGCTGGAAACAATCGCGGCTGAAATGGTGCAAAAAGAAAACAGCTTTATGGCGGTGCTGCTGAAGCTGGATTCGCTGGGTGCAGCAGCAAAAAAAATGGTCACTGAAAATTTCTATACCGACCTTAAACAGCAATATGAAGAAAAATTTGCGATAGAGCAGGCTGCCCTGCTTACCAAAACCATGAATTTTAGGCGCATCCGCACCCACTGGACAAGCCTCACTGCCTGCATTCCATTATTTTTCCCCACGTACAAAATAGCCGCTTCATTAGCGGCTCCGTTTTCCAACCAGCATCCCTACCCCCTGGCGCTGATGCTGGGGCACACCCGGTTATGGGAAATTGCCAAAAAAGGGCGGCTGATCTTTACTATAGAGGGAACGCTGTTGCTGAACAATTCCAAACTGGGCTATGGTCTCAGTAAAATGAATTTCAGTGAATATAAAAGCCTGGGGGGAACGGCCCTTGCCACAGAAACAGATCCGGGTAACAATAAATTATATATAGGAGCATATCAGCATTTTGCAACGCCCAGCATCAGCAGCCGGTTGCTGTAT
>JANPGT010001109.1:0-3587 GCA_031424135.1 Chitinophagaceae bacterium | reverse complement strand
CGCCACAGCCCACTGGCTGCTGCTGATCATACGCCACAATTACATGTTTTATGGTATCGGTTTTATTCAGTTGCGCGTAAAACAGATGGTCCTCTCCATCGCGCAGTTTCAATTCGAGGTCCAATGCCCTTACAAGCAACTGAAAATTTTCATCCCCGGAATTGGTTCGTTTTATTGTAATCACCACTTTCATTTTATCAGTAAGCGCATATTACAGGGCTTTTTCGCCATCCGGGACAAATATACCCACTGCCCGAATAAACGGCACTGCCGGCAACTTATTCCTTATTTCAACAGAACCGGTCTCCGGCACCTTCTCCCTTGGTCAATCACCTGTAAACCAGTAAATTTGCCCGGCTAGGGCATAGTTTGCAGCCGCAGCAGCATCGTAATAAAAGCATTATGACTGAGATCAAAAAAGAAGAAGAGAAATCGCTCAATTTTATTGAAGAAATTGTGGAAGCTGACCTGCAGGCAGGTAAATACAGTTCCATCCTTACCCGTTTTCCTCCCGAGCCCAATGGATACCTTCATATAGGCCATGCCAAGAGCATCTGCCTCAATTTTGGGCTGGCGCTGAAATATGGTGGTAAAACCAACCTGCGTTTTGACGACACCAACCCGGTAACGGAAGAAACCGAGTATGTAGACAGTATCAAGGAAGATGTGCAGTGGCTGGGTTTTAACTGGGCCAACGAATTCTATGCATCTGATTATTTTGAGCAGTTGTATGGGTTTGCAGTACAACTGATAAAAAAAGGATTGGCTTATGTAGACGACAGCAGCAGCGAAACCATCGCTGCTGAAAAAGGAAATCCTACGGAGCCGGGTAAACGCAATGCATTTGCAAACCGCAGCGTGGAAGAGAACCTGCAACTGTTTGCAGGCATGCGGGCCGGCAAATACAAAGACGGCGAAAAAGTGCTGCGGGCAAAGATTGATATAGCATCGCCCAATATGCACCTGCGCGACCCGCTCATCTACCGCATTAAACACGCCCACCACCACCGTACCGGCGATGCCTGGTGCATCTACCCTATGTATGATTTTGCACATGGCCAGAGTGATTCCATCGAAAATATCACCCACTCTATCTGTACGCTGGAGTTTATACCGCACCGCCCCCTGTACGACTGGTGCATTGAGCAGCTGGAAATATTCCCTTCCAAACAATATGAATTTGCCCGCCTGAATCTTACCTATACGGTGATGAGTAAGCGCAAATTACTGCAGCTGGTAAACGAAAAGCATGTCACCAGCTGGGATGATCCACGCATGCCCAGCATCAGCGGCATGCGCCGCCGCGGTTACCCCGCAGAAAGCATCCGTGAATTCTGCGACCGTATTGGTGTGGCTAAAAGAGAAAATTTAATTGATGTGGGGCTGCTGGAGTTTTTTGTACGCGAGCACCTCAATAAAAAAGCGCTGCGCAGGCTGGTGGTGTTTGATCCGCTGAAAGTAGTACTCACCAATTACCCGGAGGGACAAACGGAAATTTTCACCAGTGAAGACAACCCAGAAGACCCACAGACCAGCCACCGCGAAATTCCTTTCAGCCGCGAGCTGTACATAGAACAGGAAGATTTTATGGAAGTGGCGCCCAAGAAATTCTTCCGGTTGGCACCCGGGCAAAAAGTACGTTTAAAAAGCGCTTATATTATTCAATGCGATGAGGTGATAAAAGACGCTGCCGGTAAAATCACTGAGCTGCGCTGTTCTTATATTCCTGAAAGCAAAAGCGGGGCAGATACATCAGGATTAAAGGTGCAGGGTACCCTGCACTGGGTTAGCATACCCCATGCAGTTGGCTGCGAGATACGGATTTACGACCGGCTGTTTAAAGTAGAAAACCCCTCAGTAGAAGAAGGTGATTTTAAAGATTATATCAACCCCGCATCGCTGCAGGTAATTACACATGCTTTTGCAGAGCCCTCACTGAAAACAGCTAATTTCAATGAACGTTACCAATTCCTGCGCAAAGGCTATTTTTGCCTTGATAGAGACAGTAGCGAAGAAACCATGGTTTTTAACAGAACCGTTTCTTTGAAAGACGCATGGGCTAAAGAGCAGAAAAAACAGGGATAAAAAAAGAATATAGCAGTATAGAAAAAGCCGCCCACATCTGCCGGGCGGCTTTTTATGTATACAATTGCCTGTTATTATTTTTTCTTACCAGCCACCAGCAACAGTATGCCGCCACCAATAGCGATGGCACCTGCGTAAGTAGGCCATCCAATCCAGTTATTCTGCTTTTTATTAATTTCTACCGGACCAAGATCTACTACCTTTTTCTCCGTTTGAACGTTAAAACCCCTGAATATAATCATGGCAATACCCAAAACGATTAAAACACCTGCAATTGCTTTCATAATAATTTTTAAACCTGGTAAATCAAACCATATACCATGATATTGCCTGTACAATCACACCGCCAAACAACCCGCTGTGGGTAATAATTTCCACAATTTTTCTATGCCCAAAGGAAAATTAAACGAAATAATACTAGTAGTTAACATTTAGCGTTTTGTAAGCCAATCCGCAGACATGTCCGATAAGACCTATAGAAAAAATTCATTATCCGGGAAAAAATTTGTTGTATTTCACCAGAAATTGTCTACCAGCTTCTTCCT
The DNA here is from genome assembly GCA_031424135.1 of Chitinophagaceae bacterium. Taxonomy (GTDB): domain Bacteria; phylum Bacteroidota; class Bacteroidia; order Chitinophagales; family Chitinophagaceae; genus JACMLD01. The sequence continues at coordinate 957 of JANPGT010001109.1, read as the reverse complement.
GCTGTTTTTCCTGGGTTCCTTACTGCCAATGGCAGCACAAACCATTGGTAACTGGACCTTTAACAATATTCTTTCAGGTACGCCGGGGCTATACAATACCGTGAGCAATGCGGACTTTTCGGCAGGCATCCCCACCCGCTCTTTTAATTCGGGTGCTGAGTATTTTGGAGAAAACGGCTGGCCTGCAGGGTCAGTTAACAGTACAATGTACCTGCAATTCAGTTTAAGCCCGCTGTCAGGTTACCAGTTAGACATCAGTACGTTGGTGCTGCGGATGAGAAGGAGCAATACAGGTTCACCCGCAGGTGCTGGCCCTACTAATTGGGCATTACGTTCCAGCCTGGATGGCTTTGCAGCAAATATTGCCACGGGCAGCATTACCCATGGTTATGCAGACTATACAGTAACACCTGGTGCAGCTTATGTAAATATTTATACTACTGTCAGCTTCCGTTTGTACGGATACAATACTGCTGTTAATAGCGGGGGCAGCAGCCGCCTGGTAATGGACAATATAAGAGTCAATGGCATTGGCTATTTGCTGCCCGAGAAACTGGGTGGCATTAGCGCCAGCCTTGGTGGCGACAATGTGAATATTTCATTTAATGTTTACCAAGCGGAGATCAACAGCCGCTATTACCTTGAGCGTTCTTTGGATGGCATCCGTTTCAGTACCATTTACACGGTGGATGAGATGGAGGCGGCTGCAGAAAAAAGATATAACTACACAGATAATCTTAGCCTGCTCAACAGTGCTCAGAATATATATTACCGGGTCCAGCTCCGTAATATTGATGGCGGCAGCAGCTACTCAGCTACAGTAACTATCAGGAAGCAAATAAGACAGTCCGCCATCCGGCCATTTATCAAAAATGGTATTTTATACCTCAATGGCATATTGCCTGCTGATGGAATGTATGAGGCCGGCGTGTATACTACCGGCGGACAAGTACTCGC
>JANPGT010001108.1:0-6513 GCA_031424135.1 Chitinophagaceae bacterium | reverse complement strand
TGTACGAATACTGCCGGGCGATTGAGTATAGCATCAATTGCATTAACTTTAGCCAGCAGCGGTTCAGGTGTAAGAATCACTTAATAGCAACTAAGCAGGGGCCTGGACCTTGTGCCTCACGTAGACCGGCCTTTAATCCCTAAAAAATAACATTGATGAGAATTTTGACCTTCATTTTACTGCTGTTGAGTACATGTTGCTCCGCTCAGAAAAAGCAAATAGTAGATATAACTGCGTCCGTTTCAACTGAACGTTTACAACAGCATCTCTACTACCTCGCCAGCGAACAATTGGAAGGCCGGGTAATGGGCAGTCATGGCGACACTTTGGCGTCTGAATACGTAGCCCGTTGTTTTAAAGACAATCACCTGGCCGCTCCCTATAACAATGGAACAAGTTATTATCAGACCATCAATGCCTTCAAAAAGAATTTGTCGCAATCCGAATTAATAATTGGCGATAGGAAATTTGAGAATTGGGATGGCTGGGGTTTTGGAATGCGCAATACGGAGACGGTGCAGTTGGATAATATCCCGGTGGTTTTTGCCGGGTACGCAATTGAAAATGAGCTGTACAATGATTTTGCCGGCATTGATGTAAAGGGCAAAGCAGTGTTGATTTGTACCGGGCAACCACAAGACAGTGCAGGTACCTACCTGTTGTCGGGCACGAAACAGCCAGCAATACTGGCTGCTTACCAGAATATACTGAAAGAAAAAGGGGCTTCACTTATTTTGCTGTATAACGGCAGGTTTGCAGCAGATGCTGCAGTACAAAAAAAATCAGCGTTTCAGACTGTGTACAGGGTTCCGTTTATGCAGAATAATAACCTGCCGGTGCTTATCCTGTCCGAAGAAAGAACCAATGATATTGTAAGAACGTCTCATAAAACCATAAAAGGCCTGCTGCAGGAGATTTCACATACGCTTCGTCCCCAGTCTTTTACTGCAACCACCACGGTGAGCAGCCATATTAAAATTGATGTAACTGAAGAAAAGGCGCCCAATATTATTGGTGTTATCAACGGAACGGACAGCGCAGCAGGTTGTGTCATTTTATCTGCCCACCACGACCATGTGGGAAGAGATGGAAAGGAGATTTATTACGGCGCTGTTGACAATGCCAGTGGTACGGTGGCCATTATGGAAATAGCCGCGCTGATGAACGAAGCCATCAAAAAAGGGTTTAGACCAAAACGCAGTATTGTCTTTGCTTCCTATACCGGTGAGGAAAAGGGCTTATTGGGTTCTTACCATTTTTCCACCCATCCCTTATTTCCGGTTGAGAAGACCCACGCAGTGTTAAATATTGATATGATGGGACGTGTGGATACTTTTTACAGCGGCAGAAGGGCAGACAGTAATTATGCTTATATCCTGGTGGTAGATTCTCTTAACCGGGGTTTACGGAAAGGATTATTTTCTGCCAATGAAAAATTAGGGAAACTGAAACTGGACAGCTACTATGAGCAGCCGCAGTTTATGCAGAGAAGACTGCTGGGTTCAGACCAATACCCTTTTTATTTGAAAGGCGTTCCTTTTATAAGAATTGACTGTGGCTTTAGTAAGGACTATCACCAGCCAACAGACACCCCTGATAAAATTAATTATGAGCTGCTTTCCAATCAGGTGAAACTGGCATTTTTAACCACCTGGAATATTGCGAATGATTAGCAGCGGTTCGGGCCCGGCGCTCACTGGCCGGCGTAAAGGGCTAGAACCCGGTTGTCAGCACTTGGTTTATAAAACGACTGTAAGTGGGTATCAATTTTCGGCAGCGGCTTTGCCGGTCAGCTGGTGGAAGGGCTGGCGTTAACAAAGAATTTTATTGATAATATGAAACACTTCATAATTAAAAATGCTGTATCGGGAACAGTAATTAGTCTTACTGTCTTACTGGCTGCTTGTGTACAGGCAAAAGTCGACTTTAAAGAAGAGGAAAGGAAAATTACAGCTGCCTGGACAGACTGGTCCAGCAAGGCAGTAAGCGGGAAGCCTGATTCACTTGCTTATTATTATGCAGACGATGCATTAATAATAGGAACTGATCCGGAATTCATAAAAGGGAAAGCAGCAGTAATTAAAGTCTATGCAGATGCACTGACTAATTTTGAACTGGACATTAAATGGGATGATGAGAAAAAACCAAATATCATTAATTTTTCAAATGATGGAAGCATGGCTTATTCTTTAGATGGAAACGCTGTACAAATGCCAGGTGCCGCAGGGACAATGCAAATGATACATAACAAGGTATTACACATCTGGAAGAAAGATACGGACGGCAACTGGAGGGTTTCATTGCTGATGGTGTATCCTCAAAGAAATAAATAGACATCTTTAGGTACAGGATAGATTTGAAAAGGGGATGAGTCCATAAATACCTGGTGGCTAAAGTGGCTTTAGTGGAAAAAAGCCTGCGGCTAATCGCCTGGAAAAGCTGGGGCTGAGGTAAAAACAATGATTTTTTTGGAATTCTTTTAAGCGGTGGATTGGACGCTCGAACAAAGCCAAACATTACTACTTATTAGTTAACTTTATCAACATGACAGGCGGTCGTTCCGTGCGGACGAATATGCCATTCTCCACAATCTGAAATACTTCCCCGCTGGCTGCAGGCGTTTCGTTTGGTGGGCCAGGCGGCAAGCAGCCATCAATGGGTTTTAATTGGCAGGTTTCGGAACAATTTTACACAACAAAAAATTATACAGCAAAATGATCTTCCTGACACAATTAATTTATATCAAAGAAGGACAGGAAACAGTATTTGACCAATTTGAGGAAATTGCTATTCCAATAATTTCAAAATATAACGGCCGGCTCTTATTGCGCATGCGGCCAGCAGAGGAGACTTTTATCGACTGCAATATTGACAAACCTTATGAAGTGCATTTAGCAGCGTTTGACACTGAGCAGGACTATGATCACTTCAAATTAGATGAGGAGAGAAAGAGGTTTCTGCACCTGAAAGAACAATCAATAAGACTGGTGATTCTTATAAAAGGTGAGCAAGTCTGACGGCAAACACCAGCAGGCAACCGGGTTTTGCAGTAATAGGGGGCCACGGAATTACTGTAACAACCTATTTTCAATGGGGCAGTTGTACCGGTCCGGACCATCAATGAAGTGCGTGCCCTGGCAAAACCGAACCTTGCAGGCTACACATTGGAACGCTTCACCGTTTTACCAAACCAGGAACTAAATCAGAGACATTGAAGAAAATAATCCTTTTAAGCAGTATGATGGCTGTTTCAGCGTTTTTGCAGGCACAGCAGCTATTGACAAAAGACCAGCAGAAAGTACAACAAACGGTTATTCAATTATTTGAGGCTTTATCAAACAGGGATTCAGTTAGTATAAAAAATTACTGCACTGCTGATATAGCGTTATTTGAAAACGGCAGTATTTGGAATGCTGATACACTTATCCTGAAAGCAATTACCTTAAATACTTCACCCGATTTTAAACGGATTAACAACATTGATTTTATCAACACAACAGTTGATGGAAACACGGCCTGGGCAACCTATCATCTTTATTCGGAAATAACAAGAAACGGCAAACAGTCCACTGTGCAGTGGATGGAGACGGTGGTTGCAATAAAAGAGCGGAAAAAGTGGAAGATTAGGGTGTTGCATTCGACGCTTATTAGACGTAGTTAAATACAGGAACAGCAATAAAATATCAATAGCCCTCATTGTTACTGGTTTTTTCAGCGCCCGCTTTTGCCCAAATGAAATTTAGCGATGAAACTATAGCCGGGGAGCAAGTTCAGGAAAACCAAATGGGTAACAGGGAAACGAAATGCTAACGATAGCTATACGGCATTTCAAATTCGCCATTGGTAATGCGCACTTCAACGTTGGGGGTGCAGGTGTAGCAGGTGATTTTGCCGGAAATTGTTCCGTGTATACGCCTGTTTTCGGATTGATCGATGGTGAGCGTTAAGGAATTATTCAGCAGCGTATAAGTGTTGGGAATACGGTCGATATAGGTTTGTATATGAAGGAAAAGCACTGAGCGGCCGGGAAATGACGGGCCGGGATATTCATAGACACCGTTGATCCATTTGGAGTCCGACAGTGTTTCCCACGCCATGTTTGAACGGGTTGCCCGGTCGTAGACCCGGACATTGCAGGTGATGCCCTGGGTAGAGGTATCAAAGACAGCTTCCAGGCTGTCGAATACAAATTTTTGGTCGCCCAGCGTTATCTCCGCGAAATTGGTCCGCACAGTGTTTTTCTTTGAACAGCTGACGATAAACGTTAGCAATAGCAGGAGGAATGCACAGCAACGCATACAAGTGGGGTTTGTTAAAAATGGCCATGGTAAGGTACACAATATCCGGCGATTGGAAAATGGCGCCAAAGCGGGGTATCTGCAAATCATCAAAATTTGTATTTACATTTAATGCTGGTAAGAGCGGTTTTTTTTACAATCATAAGAGCCGCTGCCCAGCCCGTTTTATACAATTATACTGTCACAGTTCAATAACAGCATGAGATTTGATAAATTCATACCGGCAGACCAGCTAAAACCCTACATCAGGTATTTTGTAGTGTCGGAGAATGAATGGGAAAATGAGTATAAAGTTTTGCCTTCGGCAGGACTTGTTATCGGTTTTCAATACAAAGGACAGCTTGCTGCCGTAAAGGAAAATACAGCAAGCAGGCTGGCTCCGGCAGGAATTACAGGCATCAGTGACGGATATAAGATTTTCAAAAACACTGCCGGCACAGGAACTGTGTTGGTGTACTTTACTGAAATAGGTTTTACTCATTTTGCCGCACATCCCGCGAACGGGTTATTTAATATAAGCCTTTCTCTTGACGATGTTTTTGACGGAAAACGGGTAGCGGAGGTGCTTGAAAAATTGGCAATTGCTGCCACTGACAAGCATCGGATCAAAGTAGTGGAGCAGTTTTTTGTATCGCAACTCAAAGACATTGAAACTGACAAATTGATTGTGGAAGCGGTTAAACTCATTTATCAAACCGGTGGTACAATCCGTATAAAAGAACTGAACGAAAAACTATTCATCAGCCAGAGTCCTTTTGAAAAGCGGTTTAGGAAAGTGGTTGGCACAACCGCTAAAAAATTTGCTTCTATCGTTCGGTTTAATACTATTCTTGACAATCTGAACAGCAATAAATCTTTAACGGAAATCTGCTACGGGAACAATTTCTTTGACCAGGCCCACTTCATAAAAGACTTTAAACAGTTCACAGGCGACACCCCTGAGCATTTTAAACGCTTCCTGTAGAAAAACGATTTTTTACAATTACAGGTATTGCAGCAGCTGCAACTTTGTATTGTAACCTTAATGGAATGACACTGAAAAGTGTACTCCTGGAATAAACAATCATTTTGAAGGGTTTTATGCATTATGGTTGCCTGTAATTCAATGAATCGTTTAACAACTAAAACAAAGAGAAAATGTTTACTGCAGAACAAATCAAAGCTGCGCACGGCAAGGTAAAATCAGGCGCAGACTTTCCTTCCTACATCCGGGAAGTCAAGGCGTTAGGGGTAACTCATTATGAAGCATATGTAACAGATGGTCATATTGATTATCATGGTGCTGACGGTTATACAGCAAAAACACCTGCAAAGTATCCACCTTTAGCAATTGCAGACACTGCAAAAGCAGAGGAATTTATAGCAGCACTGGTGGCGCACCAGCAAGGCAAAACAGATTTTCTTGCTTTCATTAAAATGTGTGCATCTTTTGGCATTGAAATGTGGACAATCTGTATGGACAGGATGACCTGTACCTATTATAGCAAAGCAGGAAATGAAATTTTAGTGGAAAAAATACCGCAATAATTACTCCCTGCAATGGGGGGGGATTGGGGCAAACGGAAGTGCAATGATTATTTGTGTTTCCGTTTTGCATTTGTTGCAGTTTTTGAGTAATGCTTTTGGCTTTTAGTTATTATCTTCAACCCGGGCATTTCAAATGAGACTTGGGTGTAGAGCTGATTGCGTGTGTAGGTCATGGTTTGTAAAAAATAGGTCAGTCTTTTAACCTTAGTGCAGTGACCGGGCAGAGTGCTATTTCTCCAGCCGGACTGCAAGCCTTGCGCGTTGCGTTTGCTTAAATAACGTATCAAAAAAATCAAAATACCATGACTACAGATTTACGATACAGGTCTGCTGGTTGGTGTGCAATTGCGAGTGGCATAATTGGTGCCCTTGCCTTTGGCTTTCTGATGACATATTTGAACGTTCGCGATGAAAATTATGCACAAGGCATTTTCTTCCTTAGATTTCATGACGGAGGAGCTGTTTTCCAATTTTTATTGTTGATCCCGGTTGTGCTTGCACTTCATAGACTTCTGGAACAGCAGGCTTCAATAATTGATAAGACGATATTAAATGCAGGTATCTGGTCACTTGTATTTGCCGCTCTTTTTGTTTTACTTACAATTCCAGGGATACTGTCAGATGTTCTTTATCTATTTCCACAGGGCATATTTGGTGTATGGCTGATTTTTATTAACTGGCGCCTGAA
>JANPGT010001107.1:0-2568 GCA_031424135.1 Chitinophagaceae bacterium | reverse complement strand
CAGTTTTGTGGTGGAGCTGGATTTTAATGGCATCAAAGGCTATGGGGAAGCACCTGCCATCAGTTATTATAATATACCGGTGGAAAAGATGGTGGCCGACCTGGAGGCGAAGAAAATGCTGGTGGAAAAGTATGCCCTTATTGACGCAGAGCGTTACTGGCATTACCTGCACCATCTTTTTCCCCAGAATCCCTTTTTGGTGTGTGCGCTGGACATGGCCGCCTGGGATATTATTGGTAAACTGCGCCAAAAGCCGCTCTACCAGTTATGGGCAACTGATTTTTCAAAAGCCCCCCTCACGGATTATACCATCGGCATAGACACTATTGAAAAAATGGTAGAGAAGCTGAAAGCAAAACCCTGGCCCATCTATAAAATCAAGCTGGGCACCAAAGAAGATATTGCCATTATAGAGGAGTTAAGAAAACATACGGATGCGGTTTTCAGGGTGGATGCCAATGCAGGGTGGGAGCTGTCCACGGCGCTTGAAATAATACCTGTATTAAAAGACCTGGGGGTGGAGTTGGTGGAACAGCCCCTGGCCAAAGACAATTGGGAGGGCATGAAAACACTGTACGAAAAATCGGTGTTACCGCTTTTTGCAGATGAGGCCTGTGTTTTTGAAAACGATGTTCCCAAATGTGCAGGTCATTTTCATGGCATCAATATTAAGTTGACCAAATGCAGTGGTATTACGCCGGCCAGGCGGATGATTGCAAAAGCCAGGGAACTGAACCTGCAGGTAATGATTGGCTGCATGAATGAAAGCACCATTGGCTCGGCTGCTATTGCGCATTTGGCGCCGCAGGTGGACTATATAGACATGGATGGCCCGCTGTTGCTGGCGCAGGATATTGCTACCGGCATCAGTTATGACTACGGAAAAATTGGCGTGAGCGGAGAGAATGGGTTAGGGATAGTAATGAATTTTTAATTGCTGATTTTGGGATTTTTTTGATTTTGTGATTGGTTGAAGTAAACCTGATTTTTGCGCAGGCGAAAGGTCTGCACCTACAAGTCCACGGATCAACCCCGTCCGACCGGGTCATCCGGGCGGACAATACACGAATCAACCAATCACCAGATACTCACGCGTACGCTGTCCGGCGCATACATTTTATTGCCTGGCTGCACACCAAATGCTTCGTAGAACGCGGGGATGTTTACCATGGGGCCGTTTACCCTTTCTTTGGCAGGGGCATGTACATCGCTCATCACCTGGTTGGCTAAACGCTCTTTTTTCTCCTGGTACAGCCAGCCATAAGCATATCCCAGGAAATACCTTTGCAATGGGGTAAGTCCGCCAATCTTTTTATCTTCTTTGTATGATGCCGTTTTCTTGTATGCGTCCAGGCCTAGCAGCAGTCCGCCAAGGTCTGCAATATTTTCACCCTGTGTAGCATCGCCGTTTACATGCAGGGTATCCACCGGGTTAAAGGCATTGAATTGACGGATGATGGCTTTGGCGCGTTTTGAAAATTGTATAGAGTCGTTGGTTTGCCACCAGTTGGTAAGATTGCCTTTTGCATCGTACTGGCGGCCCTGGTCATCGAAGCCATGGGTGATTTCATGACCGATGGTTGAGGCGCCTGCATAGCCATATACAAAAGCATCGTCCAGGTCTTCATCGCGCATGCCGGGTACCGCAAAAATGCCGGCGGGCAATACAATTTCGTTGTTACTGGGGTTGTAGTAGGCATTATAGGTTTGTGGAGACATACCCCATTCTGTTCTGTCTACCGGTTTGCCCAGTTTGTTCACCATATAATTGTGCCACCACTGGCTGGCTCTTTGCATATTCAGTACATAGGGGCCACGGTTTATTTCCAGGGTGCTGAAGTCTTTCCATTTATCGGGATAACCCACTTTTTTTGTAATGCCTGCCAGTTTTATATAAGCTTTTTGCTTGGTGCTGTCGCTCATCCAGCTGAGTTGCTGAATTCTTTCTTTATAGGCATTCCGTATATTTTCTACCAGGTCTGTATAGCGCTGTTTGGCTTTTTCATTGAAATATTCCTTTACAAATAATTGTCCCAAGGCTTCTCCCAATGCCCTTTCTTCGGCGTCCAGTGCTCTTTTCCAGCGGGGTCTTTGTTCTGTAGCGCCGGTGAGTGCTTTACGGTAGCTGAAGAAATCGGCTATGCTTTTTTTGTCAAGATAATCCGCACTGCTTTTTAAAAGGTGAAACTGAAAATAGTTTTTCCAGACAGTGAGCGGCGTATTTTTTAGTTCATTATTTAAGGCGGTGAAGAACTCAGGCTGACCTACAATTACGGAATCTATTTTATTAATACCTATAGCCGGCAGGTAAGCGGGCCAGTGGCAATTGCCTGACAAACTGTTGAGCGCCGCAATATCCATTTTATGGTAGTTATGGTAGGGATCGCGCAGGTCAGCCAGCTTGCGAGAGGCTTTTGCCAGCCGGGTTTCCAATTGAAAAACAGCATCCGCTATTTTTGCAGCGGCATTGCTGTCGTTTACCAGGCGCTGCAGGCTGCTGTGCATATACTGCTGATAGGCTTTTTTTACGCCCAGTGTTCTTTCATCAGTATTAAAATAATAATCACG
>JANPGT010001106.1:0-8015 GCA_031424135.1 Chitinophagaceae bacterium | reverse complement strand
TTCAGGAACTGGGGCGCATCTACCATGGTTTCCTGCACCGTTACCTGCTCAAAAGTTTCATTGTCCATAAAACTGTAGCCGGTATCGTCTTTATATAAGTACTGGTAGTCTTTTCTTTCTACACGAACGGGGTGGATATTGTCACCACTGTTCCATGTTTTTTCAATACTGCGGTTGTTATCAACACCTTTCAGCTTGGCCCATACTTTGGCGGCTGCACGGGCGGTTTTGTTTTCACCAAACTCAATGATACTGTATAAACTTCCGTCTAACTTAATAATCATGCCGCGGCTGATATCTGATGTTGTTGCCATAGTAAAAAATTTAAGAGGCGGCAAAGCTAAGGAAAAAGTTCATAGTTTATAGTTCTTAGTTCCTGGTTCGGCCATCCGGAACCGCTGCTTATTCCGCACTGCATGTAATTTACAAAACAATGAACCCCAAACTAAAAACTAAAAACTTTCTTCTTCGGCATGGCAAAAAAAGCTAAATTGACTATTCAACATCATTTAACTGATAACTGAGCATTTATGAAGATCCTGGAAGTAAAAGTGTTAAGAGGGCCCAATTACTGGAGCGTTAGACGTAATAAGCTGATACAGATGAAACTGGACCTGGAAGAACTGGAAGACCAGCCTACCAACAAGATTGAGGGCTTCCGGCAGCGCCTGGAAAAATTATTTCCTTCTTTGTATGAACACCGCTGCAGCGAGGGCGAAGCGGGTGGCTTTTTTAAGCGGGTGGACGAAGGCACCTGGATGGGTCATGTAATTGAGCATATTGCCCTGGAACTGCAAACCATCAGCGGTATGGATACCGGTTTTGGCCGCACCCGCAGCACTGGCGAACACGGCGTGTACTACGTGGTATTCAGCTATATGGAAGAAGACGCAGGTGTCTACGCCGCCCGCGCAGGCGTGCGCATTGCCCAGGCCCTGGTAGACGGGGTGGATTACAGCCTGGAGGAAGACATCCAGCAACTCAGGGAAATCAGGGAGGATACCCGTCTTGGACCTTCTACCGGCAGTATTGTAAATGAGGCGGTGAAAAGAGGTATCCCCTATATCAGGCTCAATAAAAGCAGCCTGGTACAGCTGGGCTATGGCATCCACCAGAAAAGAATACGCGCTACCATTGCCAGCACCACCAGCAATATTGCGGTAGACATTGCCTGCGATAAGGAAGAAACCAAGCACCTGCTGGAAGCGGCAGAAATACCCGTGCCGCGGGGAACGGTTATCAGGGACGAAGAAGGCCTGCAGGCAGCCATCGACAAATACGGCTATCCCCTGGTAATAAAACCCATCGACGGCAACCATGGCAAGGGCAATACCACCAATATTACCGACTGGCAGCAGGCGCTGACTGCCCTGGAGGCCGCCAAACATTATGGCCGCAGCGTGATTGTAGAGAAATTTATTACCGGGTTCGATTTCCGCATCCTGGTCATCAATTACAAATTCATCTGCGCCGCTTTGCGCACACCGGCCAGCGTTACCGGCGATGGCGAACATACTATTCAATGGCTGATAGACGAGACCAATAAAGACCCCCGCCGCGGCTATGGTCACGAGAAAGTGCTGACGCAGATTACCGTCGACGGCTTCACCCAAAAAATACTGGACGAAAAAAATTATACCCTGGATACCGTTCCGGCAAAGGGCGAGCTGGTGCTGGTAAAACCCACGGCCAATCTTTCTACCGGCGGTACTTCTACCGATGTTACCGATGAGGTACACCCCGCCAATATATTTATGTGCGAAAGAATTGCCAAGATCATTGGCCTGGATATCTGCGGCATCGACATTATGGCCTCTGATCTAAAAACACCGGTGACAGAAAACGGCGGTGCCATCCTGGAAGTAAACGCTGCACCCGGCTTCCGCATGCACATCGAACCCTCCGAAGGCCTGGCCCGCAACGTGGCCGAGCCCGTGGTAGACATGCTCTTCCCCAAGGGCAGCGCCGGCCGCGTGCCCATAATTGCCGTTACCGGTACCAATGGTAAAACCACCACCACCCGCCTGATTGCGCATATTGCCAAGAGCAGCGGTAAAAAAGTGGGTTATACCACCAGCGATGGGGTCTATATCCAGAACCAGCTGATGATGAAGGGCGATTGCACCGGCCCGATCTCCTCCAATTTTGTATTAAAAGATCCCACCGTAGACTTTGCCGTGCTGGAAGTGGCCCGCGGCGGTATTTTAAAAGCCGGACTGGCGTTTCAGCATTGCGAAATAGCCATTGTTACCAATGTGGCAGCAGATCACATCGGCCTGGGCGGCATTAATTCTGTAGAACAGATGGCCAAGGTAAAAGCCGTGGTGCCGGAAACCGTCTTCCCCCATGGCTATGCCGTGTTAAACGCAGACGACGACCTGGTCTACGCCATGCGCAAGGGACTTGATTGTAACGTGGCCCTGTTTAGCATGAACGAAAACAACCCCCGCATAAAAGAACATTGTATTGGGGGCGGACTGGCAGCCGTGTACGAAAACGGCTATGTAAGCATCTTAAAAGGCACCTGGAAAATAAGGGTGATGAATGTAAAAGATATTCCGCTGACCTACGAGGGAAAAGCCGTGCACAACGTGAACAATTGTTTGCCCGCGGTGCTGGCCTCTTACCTGTTCCGCGATATTACTATTGAAGACATCCGTGCCGCGCTTACTTCCTTTATTCCATCGGCCGTACAGACCCCCGGCAGGCTCAATTTCTTCAATTTTAAGAATTTTACAATACTGGCAGATTTTGCGCATAATCCACACGGTCTGAGGCTATTGGGCGATTTTATCGGCAAACTGGACTACAAACACCGGGTAGGACTTATATCCGGCACCGGCGACCGCCGCGATGAAGACATCCGCGAGCTGGGCCAGCTATCCGCCGGTATTTTTGACGAAATCATTATCCGATGCGATAAAAACCTGCGCGGCAGAACGGCCGAAGACATTATACAATTACTACAGGACGGCATCAAAAGCGTACAGCCCGATTTGCCAGTTATGATTATCCCCAACGAAAACGAGGCGCTTGAATATATTTATGCCAATGCGCAGCCCGGCGCCTTGTACACGGTAATGTGCGATGTGGTGAGCGGGGCGATGGATAAGTTGAAGGAATTGAAAGAGCGCGAAGCGGCTAACAGCTTTTAGCTATTAGTGTTTAGAAAACAGCTTTTAGCCGTTAGGTTTTAGCCATTAGTGCTTTTGTTAAGAGGAGAAAAATACCAGTAAATAGTGGTGTTTTTCTCCTACAAATGGTTTTGAAGCTTCTTAGCTTTAACCGGCAAACGACTAACAGCTAATAGCTAAAACCTAACAGCTCCATCTGGTCCCGCAAACGCCTAATACCTAACAGCTAATAGCTAACAGCTTCCCTCCCACAAAAAGCGTTTGGATTCAATGTCTCCAATCCTTATTTTTGCAGTCCAAATACGGATTGCCCTATAGTATAATGGTAGTACGACAGTTTTTGGTACTGTTTGTCTTAGTTCGAATCTAGGTGGGGCAACCAGCGAGGACAAATTGGTTTTAGTACTGATTTGTCCTCTTTTATTTTCGCTAAAACCCTCTCCCAGCTTGTATATTAGCTCAACAGCTTCGTTGAGACGGGAGGTTCGATAACCAATTCCTTCAAAAGTCAGTTTTTCGGGGTACATCGAACCTATTATTTCTCTTTTCCTTTTGGTGTCAGTTTCTGCATTTTGATGTTGAAAGTTTTGTCAAAATGCTCCGGTGTTACATTTGCTGTATCCAGCATTTCCACAAAACCTGCATTTGCAACAACTATTTCTATTGAGCCTTTTTCTTTTTTACAATATTGAAAAGTCTGTCCTGGTCTTCAAGATTTGAAATATCGCCTTGCACTGCAGTAACATTAGAGCAGATTTCCGCTTTTGCTTTGCCCAACGCTGATTACCTCCGGCCTGTGATAAACACATAAGCACCTTCTGCCACAAATCTTTTGGCTGTAGCCAAACCAACACCATGGTGACCAGGCCAGCGCAGGTGCACATTGTTAAAAGGTAAATCAAAGCCTTAATTATTTTGAGAAGTATTATGATAAAGTTATAACTGCTTTTCTTTTCGCATCATGCTCAGATAGGCCGGCGTTATGCCCAGGTAGGTAGCAATGTGTTATTGTGCGATGCGGCATTCCAGTCCTGGAAAAAGCTTCCGGAATCCGAGGTAGCGTTCCTCCGCCGTTTTGGATAGACTGGATGTGATGCGCTTCTGGTACAGGTCAAAGCCGTTTTGTGTGAGGATACGGAAGAAGCGTTCAAATTTTGGTATCACAAGAAACAATTTTTCAGCCGGGATAATAACATACAGTATACCTCACTGTCTTCCAGTGCTTGTATGGCGTTAACTGCAGGCTTCTCTTTAAAGAAACTCACGATATCACAGGCCCACCAGTTTTCGGGATAAAAGCAGATGTTGTGCTCCATGCCTTCACTGTTGGTATAAAACATGCGCAGGCAGCCCCGGTTTACAAAATAAATATACCGGTCAATTCCTCCGGATTGCAGCAGGAAAGTGCGTTTGGCCACCATTTTCTGCTGCAATAACGAAAGCACTTTCTCCTGTTCATCAGAAGAAAGTGCTGCGTGCATAGCAAAATTTGAAAGGATCAATGGATGCATAGGCCAAGTTAAGCGTTTAGAGCTCAAACGGCGTGGTCATATACAAACGCAGGTTGTCTGTTGCTGTCAGGCGATGCTGATTGGCAATGTCGCGGTAGGCATCGCTTTCCGCAATTGTTTTAAAAGCCCTGGCGCTCGGGTATTCTACCAGTGCAATAGCATCCCACGCTTCGTTTTCCGGCGCGAGTATGTTGGCTGCCACATTGCATACCAATCTGACTTTTACATCATTGATGCCTAATTTTTCAGTAACCTTACCAAAGGCCGGGAGATATGTTTCGAAATAATGCTTCCGGTCTTTAAATTTCAGCATGTTGAGCATTAGTACAGGACCCTGTACTTCTTCAAATTCAGGTAATTTCATAATGTTATTTTATACTTATTAAAAAAAGCCAACAATGCGTGTAATGCGGTTGTCGTTGTAAAACTCAAAATAGTCCATACCCTCAACCGGGTAACCTTCCGCACGAATGACCAGCCAGCGGAAACAACCGTTGTTATGATGCGTATCCGGTTCGCCAAGCACCTTAAAGGTTCGCGGGCCCATCTGCTTATACGAGCTGATGATCAGATCAGCAATGGCATCCTGCCCGCATATGGTATCGGTCAGGCGGTCGGTGAAGGTGGCTTCCGGCGCAAGCAGCGGTTGATGCGCTCTTTAATGGCTTCGCGTTCTGTTTCGTTCCAGGCACTTGTGTAAGTGAGGATCGTTCCTTCAATATTTTTTATGTTTTCCATACAGCAAAGATCGCCGGCGGGCGCCACCAAAAAGTTCAACTGGTTGAAGATTTTAAATAGTAATCATGGCACTTGGACGAACGGATCCAATTGATGCAGCAAAAATCAGTATTACTTACATCCCGCACTTAGCCGAACCTCTGAATGTTGTAGCCAATCCGGTATAAAATGGTTCGCAGAATGTCCGTGCAGGGCAACCAACTGAGCCGGTGTTTAATTACGCCGGTTTTTTTGCAATTGTTACAGATTGCCCGAAAGTATAACGGTAGTACTGCAGATGCTGGTGCTGCTTGTCCTGGTTCGAATCCTGTCAGGTTGATTTTTATCTATTCTGCAATTGGTGGCAGGGCGTTTATCTCATTTGTATTTAACGCGTACGGTATGCTTACCCTTTTGTATATCCTGTATTGAAACATAACTGCCCGTTCTGAAGCTTTCTACTTTGTAAGCACATTTTTTATTATCTACCTGCACATCCGCCACATCTTTACCTGCCGGAATAAGCTGGCGAACCGTTTAATGTTCAGCATCACCTTCAACAGATAAACGAATTATTTTTTTGACAGTATCATGAAGAAAGCGGTATCCAATATGTTTCCCCGAATTGGCATAAGCAATATTTATTGTTGCTTCGTTTTTACCTGCGGCTATCCACCCGGGTGATATTTCTGCCGTTTCAAAATTTTTACCTTTATCTACCACACCGGCCAATCCTTCAATCATGGCACTGAAAATGGCAGCCTGTCCCCAATTGTCCGGAATGCCTGCATCCACCGTTCCATCCGGCTTGTAGGATACCGGCAATTTACTGCCGTGCCTGTTATTCAAACTGATCATCCGCTTTAAAATGTCTACCCCATATTCCTCATAACCATGTTGAAATGCGGCCTTTGCCAGCTCTCCTCCAACAATGGTGTTAACAAGAAATCGTTGTAAATAGTTTCATAAGTTTTTTTGTGTAGTATTTGTGCATTATGCCTGCAGCTAACATCATTTATTTACCCTGCCAGGTGAATTCTTTTACCAATAGCTGTGTTATATTAATTATTATTGCCCTGTTACTTTAAAATACAACGAATGCACCGGGCAACTGTGCTGCAGCATGGGGTAGAATGTAAACAAACAATCGTACAGTGCAGCGTAAATTCTGATAAACAAAAACCCGCTGCCAGGGCGGATGTTTTAGTTGAATAAAATATGGATAATGGTTACCCCTGCCATTGTAAAATGAATTCCAAAAGACCGGCAGGCTTGTATCCAAACAGGGTATGTCTATTTCGCCATTGCCTGCTTTATTTTTTATCATTGGTTGCCAGGTAATCCAGGCGCATTACACCGTTCCCAAATTTTTGAACGTGCAACAATTGTAATTGCAGCGATGGTGCTGGTGGAAAAATACCGGGTTTGAACAGCGGTCTTCCTTTTCCCACAATAACCGGGTGAAGCCAAAGCTGGTATTCATCTACCAAACCGGATATTATAAGGCTGTCTACCAATTGGGCGCTGCCATACACCATCATATTCTTACCGGGCTTTTTCTTCAGCAGGTCAACCTGCTCCTGCAGATTTCCTGTGGCAAGTGTTGTATTGCTCCAGGCAGTAGAACCAAGTGTTTTGGAAAAAACAATTTTCCTGTAGGTATTCATCATATTGGCAAACGCAACATCTTCGCCCCTGCAGCAGGGGTCTGCCAGTTTTGATGGCCACCAGGCGGCCATGGCAGCATAGGTTTTGCGCCCTAAAAGAATGGTATCTGCTTTTGCCAGTTCGCCACACAGTGCATCGCCCATTTCTGCTGTCCAGCTGTTGAAATGCCAGTCAAGTTCACCCCCGGGCCCCGACAGATATCCATCCAGGGTGATATTCATAGATACGACCAGCTTTCTCATGGATCTGTTTAAACGGCATTATTATTCATCACATTGAACATCCAGCGGATACCGTATTTATCTAAACAACAACCCCAGAGACCCCAGAACTGCTCGCTTAAAGGCGCTTTATCACTGCCGCCTTCAGAAAGCGCATTGTATAATGCATGGGCTTCTTCCCTGGTATCACAATCCAGGTTAATGGTGGTATTGTTGCCAATCACTACTTTATGCCCCATGCTCTCCAGCATATCCGTGCCCATAATCACTGTACCACCTGTGATAGGAAGCGCTACATGCATCACACTGTTTAAATCTTTTTCTGACAATTGCGGCGCACCGGGTTGTGGGGGTGCATCTTTCATTTTCATCAGCGGCGTAAGAAACTCCGTTTTAAAAATAGCTTTATAAAAATTGAATGCTTCTTCGGTGGTGCCCTGGAAGTTCAGGTAGATAGATACTTTTGACATGTGTGTATATTTAGTTTTTAGAAAATGAATACTCTTTAACCCTACTCACGCCTTTTCACGCTGGTCGCGCCCACCGACCGGAATCAGACTATTGGTCGATGTTCCACCGACCAGGTGTGTTATTTTCTATTAATTGATCGCCTCAAAGCCGGCGGGCTTCGTACCCCCGCCGCCGCTGATTTTCCCTCGAGGGCTATTACTAAGCTTTAGTAAGAATTTCAGCCATTCCAATTTCAGCTATAGAATAAAGCTGAAGGGAAAATAGGCGTCTTGCGGGGGTACTGGTGACAGCTT
>JANPGT010001105.1:0-6677 GCA_031424135.1 Chitinophagaceae bacterium | reverse complement strand
TGCCAGCAGGATGATCAGGCTTACGTCTATGCCTACCCACAGTTTGGTCCAGGTAGTGCCGCCGCCAATGACGTTGTATAGATTATCATCTGCAGGCCGTACCTTCTGGATGGGCTGTATACCGAAAGAGGTCTCGCCATTTTTATCTTCTTTATTAAAATTAGCAGCAATGGCATGTAAAACGCCTGCCAATGCGTTTTCGTCAGCAGCATTTTTAAGCAATACATAGGTATAGGCTGATCTGAATTCTCCCCATTGGTTTGATTTTTCCGGCAGCAGTTTATTTTTTTCCAGCAGCGCTATGCTGGACGCCGAAGCATACGCATCAAAATCAATATGCGATTTGCCCGGGAGGCTGTTAAGTACGCCCGTAATGGTAAAAAGTCCGCGCCCTTTTACCATCATAGATTTACCCAGTGGATTGGCGTCTCCAAAAAATTTAGTGGCCGCGGGCTGACTCAACACCATACTATTGGGCATTTCGAGGGCCGTAGCTGCATTGCCGGCAGCCAGTGAAAAGCCAAATACTTTGAAAAAAGAGGGTTCAGTAAATGCACCATTCATGTATAGTTCCTTGGTATCTGTAACCGCTGTTCCGTTAAAAGCCGGGTAAATAGTAACAGCGTCTTCTACAAAGCTGCTTTCTGCAGTTAATGAGGCGCGCAACGGTAAAGGCGTACTGGCAAATTTAAATTTACCCCCGGCTTTTTGGTTATAACCGCTGGTAATACGGTAGGTCCTTTCAGGGTGCGGGTGAAACCGGTCGTAACTAAGTTCTGTTTGCACAATCACGAGCTCCATCATGCCTACAGACATGCTTAACCCCAGTCCAAAAATATTTATAAAGGACACCAGCCTGTTTCGCTGCAATGTGCGGTAAGCAATTTTGAGGTAGTTCCAGATCATATCAGTTAATTGGAATTGCAATAGTGCCAATTTTAGTCCAATATTTTAACTGTATACCTGTCAGTCAGTTATTATTTTTCGGAAGTGTAGTATGACCGGTTGCGGACAAATAAATGTACGGTTTTGATACAGGTGAATACTGTTTTCGATAGGCGGAATACTCAGGCAATTTTATTAAACAGCGGGCAGGCATTCTCCTTTTGTGGCAGACTGTTTTGTCCGCTGCGTATGTGCTGTATAATGTTAAATGATTTGGTATGGCAAAACGGGCAGGCATGCACATCGCCTGCGGAATCTATGTAAATACTGCGGCTGCCGGAGAAGCAACCTACCCTGCGTTGGTGATAGCCATGGTACATTACAGTGGGGTAACTGCCGTATTTTCTATGGTGGTTAATTTCCTTAAAAAACTCTTCCAGCAGCTTCAGGTGTTTTTCTTCCAGCAATACCTGCTTATCCTGGTAATGGCCTATATTCCTGGGTTCCAGCAATTGAACAAATTGAACACCCAGTTGCTGCGCAAATGAAACATAAGGAAGCAGGTGGCCACCCTCAATGAATGACTTGGTAACGCAGGCACTAACCGCCAACACCAAACCGGCTTCCCGTGCTGCATGCACTGCATTTACCGCATTGGTGAAGGCATTACTGTTTCCCCTGAAACCGTTGTGCAATGCGGGTATATAATGGTCGATGCTGATTACAACGCCGAAACAGCCGGCATTTTTTAATAACTGCGCATTTTCATGCGTGAGGTTGAATCCTGAACTTACTACCCAGCATTCGCTTTTCCCCCGGCTCCGGCGCAGCAGTTCCAACAGGTCTTTGAAACGCGTCATTGGCTCGCCACCGCTGAAATGAAACTGCCGCACTCCCTCCTGCTGGTACAGTTCCATTACCTGCAATAAATCCTGCTTTGTAAAAGACTCTTTTTTATTCAGGTTATCCCACTCAAAACAGTGCTCGCAACGGAGCGGACATTTGCGGGTAATGGCCAGGAAAATAAAACGTAGTTTTTCAGGAGTTGGTTCAGCTGCTGCATGGCGCTTCAATTCACTTTTTATAATATTATCATAAGCGGCAGAGGGCCAGCCGGGCGTGTAAAGGTTGAAATAATACCTGCCGTCAATTTTATACAATTTCTTCAGGTCTCCGCCCCAAACATCCCGTCTGAGTGCCAATAGCCGGCGAAAAGTGCTCATTATTTTCAGCGGGCTGCGCAGTATGATGCAGGCAAAACAGAAGATGCGTATTTTAATGGCCCACCAGACAATGCGGTTTTCAGCACCGGTTACTTTTCTGTTGTTTACCGGGCGCCTTTCAGCAGCCAGGCCATTGTTAATATGCTGCGAAATATTTGTTGAGATTGGTATTCTCAGTACTGTTTCCATAACAATAATTATTAGATGACCGGTTATTTTTTGGTATATGTATTCAAAGCCTGGTCCCTTAATTTTTTGTAAAGCGCCAGGCTGAAGCCAGACAATGCACCTGGATTTTTAAACTGCTGCAGAAAACCAATGTCTGGTTTGTTAGTAAATTCCCTGGTATGCGTATAGTAGCCTTTGGTATGCAGTATATAAGAATTCATTGTTGCGGTATCAGCCGGCGCCGTGTAAGAGAAGTCAACCATGGCGGTATTGCCTGCAACCGGTTGCTCAAGGTATACCTCATCTGGCTGTGTCAACGGGTGCAATACATCTTTTCCATTCTGGTCTGTTGCAGCAACAGGCAGCAGTTTTGTTACTGCCAGATGACTGTCGTTGGAGTAGTCAATGGCAGCATAGTCTATCTCCCAGAAGAAAAAGCCACTGCTTAATTTTACAGATGTGTATTTGCTGTTGATGCCGGTCAGGTCTACCGGAATGGCTATTTTACGGGCAATAGCAGGGCCCAGTATACTTACATCATTGATTTTTTTCCAGCCATCGGCTGTTTTTACAGATACTTCCAGCGGCATCTGCTGGTCTTTGCTCCATTTTATTAAGTCAGCTGCAGTTTTTTTTGATTGTTGCTGTATATAGGTCTTGTAATAGGTACCCAGGCCTCTAATCATTTCACCGTACAGGTAATCCAGCCAGAAGGAATTTTTAAGTGATAAAATCAGGGTTGCTTTATTTGCTGCAGCAGGTTTGTTAAAATTCATGACTACATAATTGCCCATGCTGGTGGCAGCCGTATCATCGAAATACAACAGGCGGTCATCGTTTTGCTGGAGTACCGACCTGGTTGCTTCCTGCCCGTTTGATAAAATGGCGGTAAGTGGTGGTTCAGGATGCGAAATACCATAAAGATTACCGTTCTCATCGGTCAACACTTCTGTTTGTTTATTGTGTGCAACCACCCATAATTCTGCCAGGTCTGTATTTTGTTTTTCTTTCAGCTCATTGCTGATTTTTAGCTGCAGCAACCCATTGGCCGTAGGTTGCATCCGTAGAGGCATGTAATCATCTCTTGCCAGTTGGGGGTAGATGGCGCCGCTGTACGCCTCTCCCTGCAGCGTAAATGAATGCCCGTTATAAGCGCTTACATACGGGCATGAGCTAAGCGCCACTATTATGGCGGCCGCAATAACTACGGTTACAAGTGAAACTCCAACAGTGCTCAAAACATGATTGGAAACTGTTCTTCCCCTGTCTTTTTGTATGATTTCAATTTTCTGAATATCGCTTAGTTTGAGCGTGTAGTCCCCGGGCTGAATATGGTTGCTGCCTGATAGATACAGGTGCACTTCGGAAAGCACTTCTTCGTCCTGCCCTTTTTTATACCGCATATTATGACCTCGTCCGTTGGTCAGGTGAAGCATGTGTGTTGCAACAAGACTGTCCAGCCTTCCTGAAAGCAGTTGCTGATCATCACTCAGTTTCAGGTTGCTCATATACAGGGCATCTTTGCCGGCCCTTACTATGAAGTCTTTGTTTTTCAGCTTCAGGCTGTCAAGCGTTGTGGCACGGCCGGTATTGTTTACACTGCTTACGGGAGTGGCCTTGTAAAAATTCAGGAAGCAGGCGGCATTGCTGGTAATGATAACCGCCGGCAATAGAAAGTACCGAAGTAATTTTTTCATGTTGCGCAGGTTTTATTGAATTAGAATTTATGTACAGCCATCAGTAAAGCTGCAGTATCAGAGCGGTTGCCTGAAAATGAGGAGATGGATTTTTTAAAGCCATGCTGTTTATTCTATCGGGGATATTGCAGCAGCATTATTTTTAGCTGTTCTGCAACAAATAAACGCGGGAACCTGCACCATTCAGTAAGTAATCAAATGATCTTGTATGACTGTTGTTTTTCATCGGGTAACTATCAAAAAGCAACGGCGTTTAAAAGGGAAGGAGTATAATTCAAAAATCATTTGAGGTATAAGTTAGCATTTTATTTTCTGCAGGTGAAATATTTTTTGGCTGTAATAAAAAATATGCCACGGCACTGGTCCGTGGCATCGCTGCAATGCAGTATTCTTTGTATGACTGTATATTTCTATTCTCCCTGCAATTTCTCCGGCCGCATTTGTGGAAACAGCAAAACGTCCTGTATGCTTGCCTGGTTGGTCATAAACATACAGAGCCTGTCTATGCCGATGCCAATACCACTGGTAGGAGGCATGCCGTATTCCAGGGCGCGTAAAAAATCGTGATCTATAAACATGGCTTCATCATCCCCCCGCTGCATCAGCTGTGCCTGTTCTTCAAAACGTTCGCGCTGTTCAACGGGGTCATTCAGCTCGCTGTAGGCGTTGGCTACCTCTTTGCCGTTTACCATCAGTTCAAAACGTTCTACCAGCCCGGCTTTGCTGCGGTGCTTTTTGGTAAGCGGGCTCATTTCCAGCGGATAGTCAATAATGAAAGTGGGCTGCATATAAGTGTGCTCGCTGGTAGCGCCAAAGATCTCGTCAATCAGTTTGCCCTTTCCAATATTACCGGCCACGCCAATGTTCAGTTGTTTACATACTTCGCGCAGGCCGGCTTCGTCTTTGTCACTGATATCTATACCCGTATTTTCTTTTATGGCATCAAAGATGGAAATTCTTTTAAACGGCGCTTTGTAGCTGACCGTTTTATCGCCCAATACCACTTCGGTAGTGCCGTGCAGCGCCATGGCAATGCGCTCCATCAGCTGCTCGGTAATTTCCATCATCCAGAAATAGTCTTTGTACGCGGTGTACCATTCCAGCACGGTAAACTCAGGATTATGTGTTCTGTCCATACCTTCATTGCGGAAATTGCGGCTGAATTCATATACCCAGTCGAACCCGCCGACAATCAGGCGTTTCAGGTAAAGTTCGTTGGCAATGCGCAGGTAGAAAGGAACATCCAGTGCATTGTGATGCGTAATAAACGGCCTGGCGGCTGCACCACCGGGGATGGACTGCAGCACGGGCGTATCTACTTCCAGCGCTCCTTTTTCATTCAGAAATTCGCGGATGGTATTTATTAGCTTCGTGCGCTTCACAAAAGTTTCTTTTACTTCGGGATTGATGTTCAGGTCAACATAACGCTGGCGGTATTTGAATTCAGGATCGGTTACTTCGTCAAACGATTCACCGTCTTTTTCTCTTACTACCGGTAAAGGTTTCAGTGATTTGGACAGCAAACTGAATTCTTTTACGTGAATGGAAGTTTCACCGGTTTTGGTAGTGAATACATACCCTTTAATACCAATAATATCACCCAGGTCCAGCAGTTTTTTCCAAACAGCCTGGTACAGGGTTTTATCTTCCCCGGGGCAAATATCATCCTGTTTAATATACATCTGTATTCTGCCGCTGGCATCCTGTATTACTGCAAAATTGGCTTTGCCCATATCACGCACGCTCATGATGCGGCCGGCAATACATACGTCTGTAAAATCTGCCTTATTTTCTTCTCCTTTATAATTTGCTTTTATGTAGGCAGCATTGGAATTTACGGGGTAAAGAGGCGCCGGGTAGGGATCGATACCCAGCTTTCTTAACTCTTCCAGCTTTTGCCTGCGGATGATTTCCTGTTCTGATAAATGTTGCGTGCTCATGTATTTGCTTGTGTTAAATGAACGGCAGGGTGGATCTGCCATTAATGGGTTGCAAAAATACAAGATTGAAATTGAAAATGGCCTTCATGAACCCCCTGTTGACGCCGTATTCGGGAACTATTTGTGTTTAAGCAGCTGTTTTACCCGCCAAGCGGAATTTGTAGCAAAAGGGCCGGGTAAAAATGCCTTGAAAAGCCGTTTTTATACAGTAAAGAAGTGTTTTCTGTTTTCATTGACATGGACATGGCGCTTTTGCGGTTCTTGTGCGCCCCAACAAAAAACGGAATGGAAGTACACATGGAGCCGATGCCGATGCCGGTAAGGAAAAAGCCCAGCACCGATTTGCCTTCTCTATTCTCAAGTCCACTATTAAATAAAAGCACGCCACCTGTTGTAACTGCTGCTCCGCCACCCAAAAAAATAAACGCAGCTGTTCTTTTCTCCCTGCTTTTGCTCATTAGCCTCCCGTACCGGCTTTTGGATGTAAAATGTTGCGCAAAAATTTGCAGTGACATAATAACCATGTATAAAAGTACCAATGCTTTTCTCATGAAAACGGGTTACTGAGTGTTTGTAAACGTTACAAATACCCCTAAATTATCTGCCTGCAGGCAAAAGGCCGATATTTCTTTACAATTAGGTAATACTTTGACAATACAGGGGTAATATGCTTTTTGCAGATTTGTAAAACGAATTTCCAGATGGAAAAACGATCGGTTGACGTAGTAGTTTTATCGGACCTGCACCTGGGCACCTATGGTAGC
>JANPGT010001104.1:0-5469 GCA_031424135.1 Chitinophagaceae bacterium | reverse complement strand
CAAATCCTGTCAATTGAAAAACATACTCAATTGAAAGGAAAAGTAATAGATCAACTCCCCGAACCAAAGGTAAGGTCGCGCTTAAAACATAGCTTGGCCACGTAATTGGTCGCGCGGGTTTTGACTTTTTTTGCAATAAATTGATATGGAAAAAATAAAAAAGCCCGTAAAACCAACGTTTTACGAGCTCTATCAGTTTGGGCTGACACCCTTTTAGTCGGGAAGACAGGATTCGAACCTGCGACCCCCTGGTCCCAAACCAGGTGCGCTACCGGCCTGCGCTACTTCCCGAACGAAATTCATTTACCGGTATTACCGCTTTTAAGGGCGGTTTTGCGGTGAGGGCGGGATTCGAACCCGCGGTACAGAGTTACCCGTACGGCAGTTTAGCAAACTACTGATTTCAGCCACTCATCCACCTCACCTTTACTGAAATAAGCAACGCAAATCATTGTTTGCGGGCGGCAAAAATAGGAATTAACCGGTCAACTCCAAAAAGAAATCCCGGCAAAAGCCGGGATTTGCGATAAATATTTTTAATGGCTGCTTTTTCATCCAATTACATGGCTGCTAACTGCACTTTCTGCTGCAGCTCCATCACATTTTCCCTGAATACATTGTCGGTATCCATCAAATCCTTCACCGTTTGGCAGGAATGGATGACCGTGGTATGGTCGCGACCCCCAAAATGCTCCCCAATAGTTTTCAGCGAATTCTTGGTGAACGCCTTGGCCAGATACATGGTAATTTGGCGGGCCTGTACAATCTCACGTTTCCTTGTCTTCTGCAAAAGCTTGTCGTATGGCACATCAAAGTAATCGCACACCATTTTCTGGATGGTATCGATGGTGATTTCTTTTGACGAGGTTTTTACAAAATTTCTGAGCACTTTTTTGGCCAAATCGAGGTCTATTTCTCTTCTGTTTAGCGAAGATTGTGCCAGAAGGGATATCAATGCCCCTTCCAGTTCACGCACATTGCTGTTGATATTATAAGCCAGGTATTTAACTACTTCGCGTGGCATGTCCAGCCCGTCGTTTTTCATTTTACGCTCCAGTATCTCAATCCTTGTCTCGTAGTCGGGTACCTGAAGGTCGGCACTCAATCCCCAGCGGAAACGGCTCAGCAGGCGTTCCTGCACACCATCCAGGTCTTTGGGCGGCTTGTCTGAAGTAAGTACCAGCTGTTTGCCGCTCTGGTGTAAATGGTTAAAGATGGCAAAGAAAGCATCCTGTGATCTTTCAGCACGGTTGAAAAACTGTACATCATCTATTATCAGTACATCTATCAGCTGGTAGAAATGAATGAAGTCGTTCACCGCGTTGTTGCGGCTGTGGTCTATGAACTGGTTGATGAACTTTTCTGAGCTTACATATAATACTACCTTGTTATTGTGCAGGCGCTTTACTTCGTTCCCAATGGCCTGCGCCAGGTGGGTTTTACCCAAACCAACGCCACCATAGATGACAAGCGGGTTAAAGGAGTTGGCACCGGGCTTTTCTGCTACCGTTTTACCGGCACGGCGCGCCACCCTGTTGCTGTCTCCCTCAACAAACGCCTCAAAAGTATAAGAGCCGTTTAACTGCGGATCGATCTGCATTTTCTTAAGCCCCGGTATTACAAACGGGTTCTTAACAGGTGTATTTATAATCAGCGGAAAATCCATTTCATTGTTTGAAAAACTTTTGTAACCCTGGGCAGGTACATCCATGGTGAGCGGTTTGTTGCTGTGGTTGCCGCTGTCTACCATGATGCGATACTCCAAACGGGCGTCTTTTCCCATTACCCTGCGCAAAGTCTTTGCCAATAAATTTACGTAATGTTCTTCAAGGTATTCGTAAAAGAACTGGCTGGGTACCTGGATGGTTAAAATGCTTTCTTTTAATTCTACGGGTTTTATAGGCTGAAACCATGTATTGAAATGCTGCCACTCAACGATATCTTTTATTATTTCAAGACAACTACTCCAGACTTTATCGAACGTTTTGGCCATTATTGGGTTAGCAATTTATAATGAGTTATTGGGATTTCTATATCAGGATTACTTTTCACAGGAATTTCAGACCGGGACTACTGGTTCAAAAAAGTAACGCAGGAGGACGAATATCAAAACTTTTTGTTGAAAAAAAAATTTTTTATTCACTTGATTTTTTACTTGTTACCATAATAAAAAAACAGATCTTTTTTTTTACACAGCGGATGGTAAAAAATAAATCAGCAACAGCTGTTGCTGTCAACGCTATAACCCTTTTCCAGTAGGCTTTTCAGCAGATTCAATGATAAATGTTTTCAGCGGCATTTATATCACTTAATCAGGCATCCGCGCAGCAAAAATTTATTCCCGGTTTATTGAAAAAAATAGTTGGCAATATTCTTTTTTGTGAATAAAATTTCCTATTCGGAAGCGAAATTTGTTGTAATGCAGGAGGTAAGCAAAAAAAGAAGTCAGCAGCTGGTGCAGGAAATGTTGTTGTTCCGGTAACCCACGCGTATGGAAGATACAATATTTTAATTGCTGCCGGCACAATGTTTTATTGAAAAACAGCAGTAAATTATCCTGTCTCCCCCAGTACAATGTGCTGTACTATATGCCCCGGATGAGCTATTTTTGTCCACGTTTTCCGGTAAACTACCAGACACATGCAACAACAAATCTCCTGTAAACTGCTGCCTTCAGAAGCAGCAAGTGAAACCACTGTTACCCAGTGTATTGCCCGGGCAGCAGGGGTGCCGGTTACAGCCGTCACCGGCTATCACATCCGTAAAAAATCAATTGATGCCAGGGGCAGACAGGCCTGGGTAAATCTTACGGTAACAGCTTTTATCAATGAACCTTTCAGTTTTGGTGATTATACACCGGTTGTTTTTAAAGACCTTCCTGCGGCCGCAAAAAAAGTCATTATTATAGGTGCCGGTCCCTGTGGCTTGTTTGCTGCGTTGAAACTGGTGGAAATGGGTATTCAGCCCATTATCCTGGAGAGGGGTAAAAATGTAAGAGACCGCAGAAGAGATCTTGCCCTGCTAAATAAAGAAGGTATTATCAATCCGGAAAGCAATTATTGTTTCGGAGAGGGTGGTGCTGGTACTTATAGTGATGGGAAGCTTTATACGCGCAGTAATAAACGTGGCGATATGAACCGCATACTGCAGTTGTTTTACCAGTTTGGCGCAGCAGAAAATATTTTGTATGAATCCCATCCGCATATTGGTACCAACAAACTGCCGCAGATCATCACCGCTATGCGGCAGCAGGTCATTGCCAGCGGCGGAAAATTGCATTTTGAAAAAAAGGTGACAGATTTTGTGCTGGCAGATAATATAATTAACGGAGTGAAAACGGCCGATGGCGACTTGTGGCAGGCAGATGCCGTGCTACTGGCGACCGGCCACTCTGCCAGGGATATTTTTCAATTACTCTCGCAAAAGAAAATACTGATTGAAGCAAAGCCATTTGCATTAGGGGTGAGGATCGAACATCCGCAGTCTTTAATAGATAGTATACAATACCATTGCAGCAACCGGGGAGAATTTCTGCCACCTGCTTCTTACGGCCTGGTGCAGCAGGTAGAAGGCAGGGGGGTGTTTTCTTTCTGTATGTGTCCGGGTGGTATCATTGCTACAGCATCTACCAGTCCGGGCGAACTGGTGGTAAATGGATGGAGCCCCTCCAAACGCAATAATCCCTTTGCCAATTCCGGGATGGTAGCAGAAGTGGGCGCGCAGGATATTCAGCAATACCTGGCCAAAGAAAAAAGTTTACAGCAAAGCAGAAATGAGGAGCATAATGCCCACCCGGCGCTGAGTGGTATGTTTTTTCAACAGTTGGTAGAGCAGAAGGCATTTGCAGCGGGCGGCGGACAGTTTGTAGCCCCGGCACAGCGCATGGAAGATTTTGTGAATGGAAAAACGTCCGCTACCTTACCGGGCTGCTCTTACCTGCCAGGCATACGTTCCGTTAACCTGCAGGAAGTACTGCCCGGTTTTATTACCAAAAGCCTGCAGGGCGGTTTTAAAGCGTTTGGACAGAAAATGCGCGGCTATCTTACCAATGAGGCCATTGTGGTGGCAACGGAATCCCGCACTTCCTCACCAGTTAGAGTGCCGCGCCACCCGGAACTGCTGCAGCATCCGCAGGTGAAAAACCTTTACCCGGCAGGCGAGGGGGCAGGTTATGCCGGCGGTATTGTAAGTGCGGCCATGGACGGGGAGAAAGTGGCTTTGGCCATAGCGTCCGTTTTTAGTTCATAGTTCGGCAGTTCCTGGTTCGCTTACGGAAGTTTAAAGTTTGCGGCACCGCAGCCGCTACAGGTTAACGGGCTAAAAACTAAGAACTTAGAACTGTGAACTATTTATTGTTTTCTGCCTCTTTTACCGTACATTTGCACACTTTAAAATCATGCCGTAACATGATATTGAACCTGTTCTAAACCGCAGGTTCCGGGAACATCCACCTGGTTTTTATTGTCCACCAGATCCTTGTTTGTATCATGCGGCCTTATCTAAACTCGTTTGATACATGAAACTTTCACAGTTCCGTTTTGATCTCCCTCTTAATCTTATTGCCCAGAATCCTGCTAAACGACGCGAAGACAGCCGCCTGATGGTGGTACACCGCCACACCGGACTAATGGAAAACAAGCATTTCCACGATATCCAGGAGTATTTTAACGACAAAGACGTTTTTGTAGTTAATAATACCAAGGTGTTTCCGGCGCGTATGTATGGCCGTAAGGAAAAAACAGGTGCCAAGATTGAGGTGTTCCTGCTGCGCGAACTGAACAAACCCAACCGTTTGTGGGATGTGATTGTAGACCCTGCCCGTAAAATACGCGTAGGCAACAAACTCTATTTTGGTGAAACAGATGAACTGGTAGCCGAAGTAATTGATAATACCACCAGCCGCGGCCGTACCATCCGTTTTTTATGGGATGGCACCGATGAAGAATTCCGCCAGATGCTGGAAATACTGGGAGAAACACCCCTGCCAAAATACATCAAACGCAAACCGGACGAAGAGGATAAAGAGCGCTTCCAGACAGTGTACGCCAAGCACGAAGGTGCCGTGGCTGCTCCTACCGCCGGACTGCATTTCAGTAAAGAACTGATCAAACGCCTGGAAATTAAAGGTGTTCGTTTTGCAGAAGTAACCCTGCACACCGGCCTGGGTACTTTCAGGCCTATTGAAGTGGAGGATCTGAGCAAACACAAAATGGATGCAGAATATTATCACATTGATTCTACCGCATGTGCTATTGTAAACAAAGCAAAAAAAGACGGCCATCGTATCTGCTCTATCGGTACCACTACCATGCGCGCCATGGAAAGTTCTTTTACCGCAGAGAAATTGCTGAAACCTTCAGAGGGCTGGACCAATCACTTTATTCACCCGCCGTACGAGTTTAATATTGCGGATGCGCTGGTGACCAATTTCCATCTTCCTAAAACCAGCCTGTTGATCATGACCTGCGC
>JANPGT010001103.1:0-1726 GCA_031424135.1 Chitinophagaceae bacterium | reverse complement strand
GCCGGGTTGTAAAATAGTGGTCAGCGAAGTATAAATGGCATAAGTGCCGCCAGGCGTAATGGTAATCTGGGTATCGGCACTTACAATGGTCTTATAAAGGAATTCTACTTTTTCTGCCAGCACTTCCAGCAGCGGCGTGTAACCTTTCATGGGTGCATACTGGTTCAGCCCTTTATTCATGGCCTCATTTACCAGTGAACGCAGTTCCTGGCTCATATCAAAATCAGGGAAACCCTGGCCCAGGTTCACCGCTTTGTATTCTGTAGCCAATGCGCTCATGACCGTGAAAATGCTGGTACCAACAGCCGGCAATTTGCTATTAATGGAAAGCTTGTTCAATCAGTAAAATTGAGATGAGATAATATGCAAATTAACCACGAAGGATAAATAATAGCACAAGAATTATTTAAAGCAGTCCTTTTTTTAACTGAATTGCTCCCGTAACTTCTTAGGCAGGCTGCGCACTACCAGATCATAGGAATGGTCTATCCATTCTTTCAATTGTTTATTACTTACCGAACCATCCACCACGATGGTATTCCAGTGTTTTTTATTCATGTGAAAGCCGGGAAGCACACAGGCATGCTGTTCCCTGAGTTCCTGCGCCAGGTCGGGATCACATTTTACATTAAAACGCAGTCCGTCTTCATTGGCCAGGGAAGTCAGCAAAAACGCCTTGCCGGCCACTTTATATACAAGTGTATCCGGGCCAAAAGGAAGGGTTTCTTCCGCACCTGATTTTGAAAGGCAGTATTCCTGTAGTTGTTCGATGTTCATACCCCCTAACCCCCTGAAGGGGGAATTGATAAGTTTATTAATATGTTTTTGTTCAACTGATAATTTGTTTAATAAATGAAGAGCAGATGCTTAACCGCCATTGATATGCAGGCATTAAGAACAAAGTTACATTACAATTCCTTGGCCTGATCGATCTAAGCTCCCCCTGCCTACCGGACAGGCAGGCCTTCAGGGGGTCGGGGGGTTAATGATCGCCGTTGCCTCAATTTCTATCAGGTATCCCGGGTCTATTAAGCCTTTTACTTCTATCATGGAGGTGCAGGGCAAAATGTCCGCAAAAAATTCACCATGTGCTTTTCCATATTCTTCCCAGCGGCTGATATCGGTAACAAACATGCGGGTGCGTACCACATCTTTTAAAGAAGCGCCTGCCCGCTGCAGCACTTTCTCTATTTTCTGAATGATGAATTTTGTTTGTTCATACGCATCGCCCGCGCCTACCAGCTGGCTATTATCATCCACCGCTACGGTGCCGGTGACTTCAATTGTATTGCCTACTTTAACAGCCCGGCTATAGCCCACAATGGATTCCCATTTGGCGCCGGAGGAATAGTTTGTTCTTTCCATAATAGTTTTTTTTCGCACAGAGCTATATGAGAAAAGAGACGGGCTAAGAGAAAAAGGAGAAAAAGAGAATTAAGTGATGCGATCAGCGATTGGCAATATTCCGGGTTGTTTAAAACATCTCCACGGGATGCCTTCAGCAAGACAGGTAGAAGCAACACTACTCTTTCAACTCCTTTTCTCTGTTGGCTCTGCGCGAAACCTTCCCTCCTTTTCTCTTTCATCCTCTTAGCCCTCTTAGCCCTTTATTTCAATATTTTCATTCTTAATCAACAGCTCCCCCTGCATACGCAGCAATACCTGGGCCACGGTTACCACGTCTTTCTGGCAATAGGTTACAATGCGGACCAGGTCGGTTTCTTTC
>JANPGT010001102.1:0-1500 GCA_031424135.1 Chitinophagaceae bacterium | reverse complement strand
AAAAAAACAACGGTAGACCTAATTGTAAAAAACGCCAGCATCTATACCATCGACAGCGCATTCAGCACCGCCACCGCCATGGCCATCAGCAATGGAAAAATAACTGCTACCGGAAGCGACGATGAGATTGAAAAAAATTATACCGCTAAAGAAACCGTCGATGCCGCAGGGAAATTTATTTACCCCGGCTTTATTGATGCGCACGCGCATTTTGTAGGCTACGGACTGGGGCTGCAAAAAGTTAACCTGGTAGGCACCAGCAGCTGGGAGGATATTCTTGAAAAATTAAAAATAGCTGCCGCTACCAATAAAGAAGGATGGCTGATAGGCCGCGGCTGGGATCAGAACGACTGGACAAAAAAAGAATTCCCTTCCAATGAAGCGTTGAATGAATTGTTTCCCGATCGACCGGTAATACTTACAAGGATTGATGGACATGCTGCCATTGTAAACCAAAAAGCACTGGACATAGCCGGTATAAAATTGGGCGATAAAATAAAGGGAGGTGATATTGAAATTAAAAGTCCGCGCCCGGAAGATTCTTTCTTACCCAAACTAAGCGGCATTTTAGTAGACAATGCCGTTGACCTGGTAAGCGAAAAAATACCGCCACCCTCTATTGCACAGGTGAAAGCAGCATTGGCAGCTGCCCAGCAGAATTGCTTTGCTATGGGACTTACCACTGTAGATGATTGCGGACTGGACTATGAAGCCGTGCTCTTGCTGGACAGCCTGCAAAAAACCGGCGATTTGAAAATGCGCATCTACGCCATGCTGAGCGATAACAAAAAGAATTTCGATTTTATCAGCAGCAAAGGAAAAATAAAAACAGACTACCTCAATGTAAGGTCGTTTAAAGTATATGCAGACGGCGCACTGGGCAGCCGCGGCGCCTGCCTGCTGCAACCCTATGCAGACAAGCCACGGTGGAGCGGATTCTTGCTCAGCCCGGCCGCACATTTTGATTCTGTGGCAGCCGTTATCTATAAAATGGGTTTCCAGATGTGTACACATGCTATTGGCGACAGTGGCAACCGCGTGGTATTAACGGTCTATGCGAAACAGCTAAAGGGTAAAAATGATCTGCGCTGGCGCATAGAACATGCACAGGTAGTGAATGCAGCTGATTTCAAATTGTTTGGGGATTACAATATCATCCCCTCTGTGCAGCCCACGCACGCTACTTCAGATATGTATTGGGCGGCAGACCGGCTGGGCAATGAAAGGGTAAAAGGTGCTTATGCCTATAACGATTTATTGAAACAGAATGGCTGGCTGCCCCTGGGTACCGATTTCCCGGTAGAGGACATCTCGCCCTTCAAAACATTTTATGCTGCAGTGGTAAGAAAAGATGCAAAGGATTTTCCCGCAGGTGGCTTTCAGCCGGAAAACGCACTGGGCCGCCAGGAGGCGTTGCGCGGTATGACCATTTGGGCCGCCAAATCTAATTTTGAGGAGAAAGAAAAAGGCAGCCTGGAGAAAGGCAAATTTGCCGACTTT
>JANPGT010001101.1:0-2052 GCA_031424135.1 Chitinophagaceae bacterium | reverse complement strand
CCGCCTTCCAGTACGGGATAAGGGTTTATTCCCGGTTGCAAAAACTTGGTTTTATAAACGGGTATAAGTGCTTGTAGACGTTTGGTAGTGGGAGTAGCGTATATTTAATAGTTGTGCGTCATGCCACGTTTGCGATCAAAGGCTACAAATAATGTTTGCCCGACAAATGACAATCGACTCATGATATATCAACTGTGTCTTTTAAATTACTAGCAGTGCACAATGGACAGATATCGATAGTCCTTGACGGGGGAAAAATAACGTCACTAAAATCCTTCTTTAGGCAAATTGAAAAACAGATGACAAAAAACATAAGTTGGACAATTGGGCCAAATTTAGACGCGTTCAATGACGTCTTAAGAGGAGGTTTCGGAGTATTTGAATACGAAGAGCCGGTGAAACTGATTTGGAGCCAAAGTAATTATAGCAGGACAAAGCTGGGATGGACAGAAACAACAAAATATATTGCTTCTAAACTAAAGCATTGTCACCCGACAAATATTGATCGCGTTAAAGCTGACTTAGAATTAGCAGAGAAACAAAAAGGAAAGACAATATTTGACCTGATAGTCGACATTATAAAAAGCCATCAACACATAGAACTGGATTTGGACTGAGGCACGAACGCACAACATGGGTTAGCGGTAAGCACCGATGGTTAAAGGCCGGCCTGGAAAATACACCCATTATCATTTATTAATACATATTTATATGACTTGTCATCTTAAAAACTTCGCGCTATCCTCCATCCTGGTGGCTGGCCAATTGATTTTAGCTGTATCAGCCAGGGCGCAGGATGGTACCATCTATCCGCTGGCCGCCCCTGCAGAGCCCAATGCCATAGCGCTGGGCACCGGCGGTGTAAAGGATCAGCCGGCGGCGGAGACCTGGTTCCGGCAATGGGGCGACCCTATGGCGCGCAACATTACCAAAGCCACCCTTACCCCGTTTCTGCCCAAGCCCGGCAAGGCCAATGGTATGGCCGTTATTGTAGCGCCTGGCGGTGGCTTTCGCTGGCTCTCCATGGGCAACGAGGGCTGGGAAGTGGCACAGGCATTGGCAGATAAGGGCATTGCCGCTTTTGTGCTCAAGTACCGGCTTTACCCCACCCCGGAACCACTGGATTCTTTTAAGGCCTGGATGAACCGGCCCCGCATACCAGCACCTGTGAATGCAGATACTACAAAAAAAACCACCACCGCTCCGCCACCAATGGATCTGTCTAACCAGTTAGCAGACGCAGAAGCGGCCTACGCCATGATCCTGAAACGTGCAAAGGAATGGGGCGTAGATACCAGCAGGATAGGCATGATTGGCTTTTCTGCCGGTGCCGGCCTCACCATGCATTCCACCCTGCACTCAAAAACCATGAAGCTGGCCTTTATTGGTCCCATTTACGGCGGAATGGGTGCGGTAGACGTACCGAAAAATGCGCCGCCCATGTTCAATGTGATTGCCTCCGATGATTTCCTTTTCAGCGGTAAAACCGGCATAGTAGAATCCTGGTACAAGGCAGGCCGACCAGTAGAGTTTCATTTGTACCAGAACGGTGGCCACGGTTTTGGGCTGGGCAATCCCAACAGAACCAGTAACCGCTGGTTTGATGCATTTATTTACTGGCTGGAGGTAAACAAGTTTTAAGGACCAGTCCAGCCGAATACACAGGGTCTGTTTAATAAACTGCACATTGCGCCAATACCCGGCCGGTAAAAATAATTGGGAGTTTGTGGGGGAAGAAGTATTTTCAAGAGGCACAGCCAATCCGTTTACCGGCACAAAGCGTTAATACCCGGTTGTAAACACCTGGTTTTATAAACGGGTATAAGTGTTTGTAAACATTTGGTAGTAGGAGTAGCGTATATTTAATAGTTGGCTGCAAGCTTAATCGAAATCTGTAAATAAATGGAGATTTTCCAAAATATAGTCTGGATTTTTAGCGCTAAGTACTACGACTCATATGAAAAATTTGAAAAAGAAATCAATCAATATCAAATCGACGTTTTGGGATCAAACACTGCTTGGACTCCAAAGAAAACAGTTGTAAATAATCCG
>JANPGT010001100.1:0-1578 GCA_031424135.1 Chitinophagaceae bacterium | reverse complement strand
GGTGACCAAAGAAATGCGGTACAAGGCCAAAAGCGTAAACTTCGGCATTATTTACGGGCAGGGAGCATTTGGTCTTGCTGACAACCTGGGCATATCGAGGACAGAGGCCAAGACTATCATCGATAACTATAAGAAAGAATTTTCAGGGATTACAAAATATATGGACGAGACTATCAACTTTGCCCGGGAACATGGCTACGTTCAAACACTGATGGGCAGAAAAAGATGGCTGAAAGATATCAACTCCGCCAACTTCACCGTACGTGGTTTTGCAGAGCGCAACGCCATTAACTCGCCGATACAGGGCACCGCCGCGGACATGATTAAGATGGCGATGATAAAAATCCACGATGAGTTCGGCAAGCAAAAATTCCGTTCCAAAATGCTGCTCCAGGTGCACGATGAATTGGTATTTGATGCATACAAAGACGAACTGGAGACCATCAAGCCCATTATTATAAAATGTATGCAGACGGCCCTCTTATTACCCAATGATGTGCCGGCAGATGCAGAGATAGGAAGCGGAGAGAACTGGCTGGTAGCACATTAAGGAAAGCGGAATCAAAAAATGGCAGATGTGTTAACCCTGCCTTTTAATCAACCGGAACATGAACACTTCCGATATAACAAATCCTTTATTTCGCGAAGCCATAGTGGCCATCGATTCTGGTAATATTGTTTTATTGGAAAGACTATTGAAACAACGCCCGCAATTGGTGGCGGAAAGAGCGGATGCGCCCAACGAAGGTTACTTCGCTCATCCCTACCTGCTTTGGTTTGTGGCAGACAATCCCATCCGCCATAAAAAATTACCCGC
This sequence comes from Chitinophagaceae bacterium, assembly GCA_031424135.1. GTDB lineage: Bacteria > Bacteroidota > Bacteroidia > Chitinophagales > Chitinophagaceae > JACMLD01. The sequence goes on along the minus strand of JANPGT010001100.1, from coordinate 761 downwards.
TAATATTACTGCTATTACCCGCCTGCTGCTGCAGTATATAAGCGAACTCTCACCGGAAATTTTTCAGCACCAGATAGATTATGCGCTGGGCCTGGTGATAACCGGCCATACCCCGCGCGACTGCGGCGTACAAATAGCATTGATGGACGTTTTGACAGATGCAGGTGCGGCTGTGGGTAATGGTCATGGTGCATTGGCCAATAACAATATAGCTGCCGCACAGCACCTGCTGCAAAGGGGTAGTGAGTTAACACTTGCCACGGCTATCTGCCTGGATAAACAAGTTGATATTGAAAGGTTGGTTATAACTGCTACCGGGACAGATCTTGCAATTGCGTTGGTAGCCGCCGCGTTTTTTGGAAAGGCAGACAGGGTGCAGGAATTGCTTAGTCTTGATGCTAAGCCCAATGCCTGGCTGGAGGCTTCCAGTGGTTTTCACTGGCATGCTACAGCCCTGCACCAGGCGGTTTCATCGGCTTCACTGGAGGCAGTAAAAATATTAGTAGAAGCTGGCGCAAACCTTACAGCAAAAGATCGTGTCTATCATGGAACCCCTTTGGCCTGGGCGCAGCACATGCTGTCAGAAGAAACAGATCAGAATAGAAAAACAAAGTATACGGAGATCGCTGCTTATTTGCGGAGCAAAGAACATTAAATCACGGTCGGGGCCGGCGGGGAGACCCCGCAGGGGTGGGATTTGTATAAAACAAACAATGCGGTGTGAGCATAGGTGGCGCCCCGGGAAAGGAGACCAGGAAAAA
>JANPGT010001099.1:0-2878 GCA_031424135.1 Chitinophagaceae bacterium | reverse complement strand
GCATTTACCATTTGCAACTCATAATGGCCATTACACAATTCAGCATTTACCATTTCCAACTCATAATGGTCATTGCACAATTCAGCATTTACCATTTCCAACTCATAATGGTCATTGCACAACTCAACATTTACCATTTGCAACTCATAATTTACCATTCGCAACGCAGAATTGGCACTAAAAAGAATATAACCTGCTCATTGCCAAAGGAAATTTACTTTTTGAAGTACCCGGGGCAGCAATTTTTTTGGTGATTAAGGAGGAAAGAAAAATATTTGAAGATGCGGATGTCTCAAGCAGCAAATTATTTCAGACCGGCGCATGGGGCGCGGGATGGGGTGCCGGCATCTTTTGCCTGGCGAGCATAAAAAAGAACGCCCCTAAATAAAAAGGCTGCCCCGTTCTATGGGACAGCCTTTTATTAATATTTGCAGCAGTGCCGGTAATTAACTTACCCCGGCGCCGGCATCAATCATATTTTCCGGCTTTACAAAATGCAGCTTGCCTGCTTTGTCTTCTGCCATCAGTATCATACCATTGCTTTCTATGCCGCGCATTTTGCGGGGGGCCAGGTTGGCCACCACCACCACCTGTTTGCCGGTTATTTCTTCCGGCGTAAAATGCAGTGCAATGCCGGAGACAATGGTTCTCTTTTCAAACCCAAGGTCTACTTCCAGTTTTAATAACTTGTCGGCTTTCACCACTTTTTCCGCACTGAGTATGGTGCCCACTTTCAGGTCCAGTTTGGCAAAATCATCAAATTCAATGATTGCTTTAACAACAGGTTGAACAGCTGATCCGGCCGCCGCTGCAGTGGCTTCTTTTTCTTTTTCAACAGCGCTCATTATTTTGTTTTTATGCAGTTTTTCTACCTGGGCGGTTATTTCTGTGTCTTCTATTTTCCTGAACAGCAGTTGCGGCTCGCGCAGGCTGTACCCAACACTTAATAAATTGGTCTTGCCGGCGTTTTCCCAATCCAGCATTTTCTCTACTACTTTCATCATGTAGAGCATTTTCTTTGCGGTGCCTGGCAAAAAAGGGTTTATCAGCACCGCCAGGTTGGCTGTTAGCTGCAGGCAAAGGTGCAGGCAGTTATCAATCAGTTCCTGTGCGTGGGGGTTTTCTTCAAGGCGCTTGGCTACAATCCAGGGTTCTTTTTCCTGCATGTATTTATTGCCCTTCCTGGCAAGGTCTATTACTTCAAACAGCGCATCGCGGAATTTATATTGCTCCAGCAGGTTTTCGGTATTGGTTTTGGCAGCGCTTATATCCTGCAGTATGGCAGCATCTTTTTCATCCAGTGCATTTTTATGCAGCGGTGGCACTTTACCCTTGCAGAGTTTGTGCATCAGCACAAAAGTGCGGTTAATAAAATTGCCGAAAATATTTACCAGCTCGCTGTTGTTCCTGTCCTGGAATTCCTTCCAGGTAAAATCATTGTCTTTGGTCTCCGGTGCGTTGGCACAGAGCACATACCGTAAGGCATCCTGCTGCTCCGGAAAATCCTGCAGGTAATCGTTTACCCAAACCGCCCAGTTGCGGCTGGTAGATACTTTATCGCCTTCTATGTTCAGGAATTCGTTGGCAGGTACATTATCCGGCAGTACAAAATTCCCATGTGCTTTCAGCATGGCAGGGAAAATAATGCAATGGAATACGATATTGTCCTTTCCAATAAAATGTACCAGTTTGGTATCGTCCTTACACCAGTAATCTGCCCAGTGTTCTGTAAGCTCTTTGGTGGCAGAAATATAACCGATAGGTGCATCAAACCAAACATACAATACTTTTCCTTCCGCATCAGGCAGGGGTACTTTAATACCCCAGTTGCTGTCACGCGTCATGGCGCGGGGCTGCAGGCCATTGTCGAGCCAGCTTTTGCACTGTCCGTATACGTTATTCTTCCATTCAGTATGGCCTTCTACAATCCATTCTTTCAGCCAGGCTTCGTAGTTCTGCAGCGGAAAATACCAGTGTTTTGTTTTTTTCTTTACCGGTACAGCATCACTGAGGGCGCTGTGCGGGTTTATCAGCATTTCGGGGCTGAGGGTAGACCCGCATTTTTCGCACTGGTCGCCATAGGCATTGGGGTTGGCGCATACCGGGCAGGTGCCAATGATATAACGGTCGGCCAAAAACGTTTTTGCCTGCTCGTCGTAATACTGTTCTGTTTCTTTTTCCTCAAACAGGCCATCATCGTACAGTCTTTTAAAGAAAGCAGACGCGGTATCGTGGTGCACTTTGTTGGAAGTGCGCGAATAAATGTCAAAAGAAATGCCCATCTGGTGCAGGCTGTCTTTAATGAGCGCATGGTATTTATCTACCACCTGCTGGGGGGTAACGCCTTCCTTCATGGCGCGGATGGTAATGGGTACCCCATGTTCATCGCTGCCGCCTACAAATTTCACATCGCGTTTTTGCGCCCGCTGGTAACGCACATAGATATCTGCGGGTATATAGCAGCCCGCCAGGTGGCCAATATGTACCGGCCCGTTGGCATAGGGAAGGGCGGCGGTGACCAATATTCGTTTGTAATCTTTCATTGTCCGGTCTTTTGTTCTTAAATCAGCATTCTTGCGTCGCACCCTTGTACTTTTATAGCTTTGGGCAACGCCGGGCTGCAAAAATACCTTAAATGCCTCCAACACCAAAATGCATGATTTCCGATAACTTTAGTGTATGAACCGTAAACATTTTCTTTCTACTGCACTGGCTGCCGGGGTGGCTATACCGGCCATAGCTGCCCGAACCGGCAACAATGATGATGACGATGCAGAAAACGCATTGATTATTCCCAAATACCTGAAACCCGGCGATACCATTGGCATTACCAGCCCCGCCGGCTATATTACCCTGCAGGACGTACAACCCGCCATAC
>JANPGT010001098.1:0-9571 GCA_031424135.1 Chitinophagaceae bacterium | reverse complement strand
TTCAAAGAGTAACAGAAGAACTGATCTTTTATATACTGAAACACCTGAAAGAAAGAACAGGAATGAAAAATATCTGTATTGCAGGGGGTGTGGCGCAGAATTCAGTGGCCAATGGTAAGATAGCAGAAGCCACTGGTTTTGAAGGCGTTTATATTCCTTCTGCCGGCCACGATGCAGGCATATCCATGGGGGCCGCTTTGTATCAGTATAACCATGAATTAAACCGGCCGCGTGCAAAACCTATTTATTCTGCATATACAGGCAGCCGGTTTTCCAATGAAGAAATTGAAAGTTTCCTGCAATCGAAAAATATAAAATACCGCCGGCTGGAAAATGACGCATTGTATGATGTTATTACAGATAAACTGATGGAACCCGGCGTTGTGGGCTGGTTTAACGGAAGGGCGGAATTTGGTCCCAGGGCACTGGGCGCCAGATCAATCATTGCAGACCCAAGAAACCCCAAAGCCAAAGATTTGCTCAATTCAAAAATTAAACGAAGGGAGAGTTTCCGTCCATTTGCGCCTTCCATCCTGAAAGAATATTCGGGCGAATACTTTACCAAAACAGATGAAGTGCCTTTTATGGAAAAGGTGTTTCCCATTAAACCGGAGAAACGCGCCACTATACCGGCCGTTACCCATGTAGATGGTACAGGAAGATTGCAAACAGTAGATGCAGCAATTTCTCCCATGTATTATGCATTAATTGATGCGTTCAGAAAAAAAACAGGCGTACCCATCCTGCTTAATACCTCCTTCAACGAAAATGAACCCATTGTAAACACACCCGCTGAAGCATTGGATTGCTTTTTAAGAACCCAGATGGATATGCTGGTGCTGGAGAATTGCGTGATTGAAAGACAATAGCCGTACTGTATGAAGATTTCCATCATTACCGTTACCTATAACAGCGCCGCTACCCTGCAGCATACACTTGAAAGTGTTAACAACCAGGATTATCCTGATATTGAACATATACTGGTAGACGGAGGGTCAACAGATGAAACGGTTGCTATCATTCAGTCTTATCCGCATGTGGCGCAATGGGTATCAGAAAAAGACAGGGGTTTGTACGATGCCATTAACAAAGGCATTCGGATGGCTACCGGCGATGTGATTGGCATCTTGAATTCCGATGATTTTTTTCCGGGCAATCATATCGTAACGCAGATTGTGAACAGCTTCGGGCAAAACAATGTATCGGCCGTGTATGGCGACATTGCTTTTGTTAGACCCGGCAGGCTGGAGAAAATTGTGCGGCTGTATTCCTCCAAAAAATTTACCCCGCGCAGGTTTGGCTACGGCTACATGCCGGCACACCCTTCTTTTTATGCGCGTAAAAGCTGTTATGACAGCCTGGGACTGTATAAACTGGATTATAAAATTGCGGCAGATTATGAACTGCTGATGCGGTTTATCTTTAAGAATGGTATCAGTTACGCCTACATACCGGAAATATTGGTATACATGCGCACCGGGGGCGTGAGCAATAAGAATTTATTAAGCCGCTACACGCTTAATAAAGAAATCATTAAGGCATGCAAAGAAAATGGGGTAAATACCAATATGGCCCTGCTGTCATTAAAATACCTTAACAAAGTTTTTGAATACGTTAAACCGGTCATTGCCAGGAAGAAATGAAAACAATTGCTGTAACCGGTGTAACGGGTTTTGTGGGCAAACGCCTGATGGAGATTGATAAGGACAGGTACCGCCTGCGGCCGCTTTCATTGCGTGCAGTAAACCCTGCCACTATTAATTTGAATGACGTGGATGCCCTGGTGCACCTGGCAGGCAAGGCGCACCAAATGGAACCCATTGATGACAAAGTATATTTTGACATCAATTTTGAACTGACCAAAGCACTGGCAACACATGCAAAAGAACAGGGAGTGCCACATTTTATCTATATCAGTTCTACCAAAGTATATGGTGATGACATACAAAGCATACTGAATGAGCAATCGCCCTGCCTTCCTTCAGATGCATATGGCGCCAGTAAATTGAAAGCTGAAGAATACCTGCAGTCAATAGCATCCAGCTCGTTTACGGTGACGGTACTGCGGCCGCCCCTTGTATACGGACCGGAAGTCAAAGGCAATATGATGAGTTTGCTGAAGTTGGCGGCCAAAAAAATCCCTTTGCCATTTGGCAATATCCGTAATGCCAGAAGCATGGTATATGTTGACAACCTGGTGGCGCTTATCAACATAATAATAGATCAGCAGGCAGGCGGTGTATTTGTTGCCGGCGATAGGGAACCGGTAGCTACCGATGCATTGATTGGCATGATGCGGAAAGCAATGGGTAACCATAGCCCGCTGATGAGCATTCCGTTTTTTATTCGGGGACTTCTTAAGAAATTGAAACCGGCTTTGTATATAAGATTGTTTGGCTCCTTTGTGGTAGACAACAGCGCCACCAACAGTCATTTACAATTTATACCACCCTATACAACAGAAGAAGGTATCGCTGTAATGGTAAACTGGTGTAAGAAAGATCACGCTAAAAAGAATTGAGTACCGTTTGACATGCAGTTATACAGGAATTTATCTGAAAAAAAAGCAAGCCTGGCCGTTATTGGCCTGGGCTATGTAGGCCTGCCGGTAGCGCTTGCTTTTGCAAAAAAAATACGGGTCATTGGGTTTGATACCGATGCTGAACGTATAGCACTCCTGCAACAGGGTATTGACCCGGGTAAAGAAATGACGGCTGATAATTTTTCGGCGAGCGATATCATTTTTACCAGCAGGCCCGATGATATTAAAGAGGCTGTTTTTTTCCTGGTAGCCGTTCCAACACCGGTCGACAAACACAAGGTGCCGGACCTGACAGCTTTAAAAACGGCGGCCGCCACCGTAGGGCGGGTAATAAAAAAAGGAGATTGTGTAGTATTTGAGTCAACTGTATATCCTGGCTGTACGGAAGAGGAATGTTTACCCATCATTGAAAAAATAGCAGGTTTGCAATGCGGCAAAGACTTTATACTGGGCTATTCGCCCGAAAGAATTAACCCGGGCGATAAGCTGCATACCCTGGCCAATACGGTGAAAATAGTTGCAGGGTCCGATGACAAGGCCCGCGCGGTTATCAGCCGTGTATATGAATTGATTATTAATGCGGGCGTGTACCAGGCCGTAAATATTAAAACAGCAGAAGCCGCCAAGATTGTAGAGAATACCCAGCGCGATGTAAATATCTCGCTGATGAATGAATTGTCGGTTATTTTTGACAGGCTGGGCATCAATACTTTTGATGTACTGGAAGCAGCCGCTACCAAATGGAATTTTATTACATTCATACCAGGGTTGGTAGGAGGGCATTGCATTAATGTAGATCCTTATTACCTTACCCATAAGGCAAAACAGCTGGGCTATCATGCAAAACTTATTACCGCCGGCCGTTCTGTAAATGATGAAATGCCGCATTATGTTTCAAAAAAAGTGATACAACATATTATCAGGTATTCCGGCGATACGGCCAATGCAAAGATCCTGGTGCTGGGCGCCACTTTTAAAGAAAATGTAAATGATATCCGTAATTCAAAAGTGGCGGATATGGTGAAGGACCTGCTGGATTATTCGGTTAAAGTTGATTTTGTGGATGCACACGCAGACCCCCTGGCGGTGCAGCAGGAATATGGAGTGGTATTAACAGGTCATATTGGCACCGGCTATGATGCGGTTATTCTCGCCGTAGCCCATGAGGAATACCGGAATTTTCCGGAATCCTATCTTTTAAGTATTACACGGCCTAATGCGCTGTTTGCGGATCTGAAAGGCGTTTACCGTAATAAAATAACAAAACTTATTTACTGGAGTTTATAATAACAAAGTGTTTATATGGGTTCAAATACTGTTTTTAATACAGAAAAATTTATCGGGCAGTTTATAACAGGAAGGAAAGAAAGTTTGCTGGCAAAAGACCTGGCCAGCTGGCACGATGTTATTAATAAAGAAATAGCCAATAAGTCTGTACTGGTGATAGGAGGCGCGGGTACCATCGGATCTTCATTTATAAAAGCCCTGCTCAGGTACGGGCCCGCAAAACTGGTGGTGGCAGATATCAATGAAAATGGATTAACTGAACTGGTGAGAGATTGCCGCAGCCGCAGCGATATCAGCCTGCCCAAAGATTTTAAATCTTACCCCGTAAATTTCGGAGATGCCGTTTTTACAAAGATATTTAAGCAGGAGGGTCCCTTTGATATAGTAGCCAATTTTGCCGCACACAAACATGTAAGAAGCGAGAAAGATGCTTTTTCCATTGAAGCAATGATTGAAAACAATGTATTAAAAGCAAAAAAATTACTTGATCTTTTGCTGGCGCATCCACCACAACATTTCTTCTGCGTTTCTACCGACAAAGCTGCCAACCCTGTAAACATTATGGGTGCCAGTAAAAAACTGATGGAAGAAGTAATCCTTGCTTATTCAGCTGAATTGCCCATCACCACCGCGCGTTTTGCGAATGTGGCTTTTTCAAATGGCAGTTTGCTGGCCGGATTTATAGACAGGGTAATGAAGCAAAAACCGCTGTCCTGCCCATCTGATGTAAAAAGATTTTTTGTTTCTCCCCAGGAATCAGGTGAGATATGCCTGCTGGCCTGTGTGTTGGGACAATCAGGGGAAATCTTTTTTCCAAAACTGGATGAACACAGAGACATGGTTAACTTTGCTGCTATTGTAGCACCATTTCTGCAACAGATGGGATTCGACATGGAGGTCTGCAGCAGTGAAACGGAAGCCAGGGATAAAGCTGCCCGGCCGCTGACAGACAGATACCCGGTGTACTTTTTCAGCAGCGAAACCTCAGGAGAAAAACTCTATGAAGAATTTTATACAGCAGATGAAACACTGCTGATGGATAAGTTTTCTTCGCTGGGTGTAATTCAAAATGCGGCAAGTAGAAAAAAAGAAGAGCTTAACGCGATTATACAGGACCTGGAGTCTATGTTTACCGCGGGTGTTAATAAAGAAGAAATTGTACTTGTACTCAATAAATTACTGCCTAATTTTCAACATATAGAAACAGGCCTTAACCTGGACCAAAAAATGTAATTCATGTACCCCTTAGTTAAGCGTTTTTTTGATATTTTTTTTTCCCTGGTGTTTTTAATCCTGCTCTCTCCTTTACTGGTGCCCATTGCCATTATATTACGGCTTACCGGCGAGGGGTATGTATTTTATTACCAGCAAAGGGTAGGTCATAAGAATGTGCATTTTGATATTCTTAAGTTTGCAACAATGCTCAAAAACAGTCCCAATATGGGTACCGGTATGATTACCCTGCGCAATGATCCGCGCTTATTGCCTATGGGAAAATTTTTGCGAAAGTCGAAAATCAACGAACTTCCGCAAGTACTCAATGTGCTTAGAGGAGATATGAGCCTGGTAGGCCCGCGCCCGTTGGTAGACAAGGCGTTTAATACCTACCCCGAGGCAATACGGTACAAAGTGTACGAGAGTATTCCCGGTATTACAGGCATCGGGTCGGTGATTTTCAGAGACGAAGAGGCACTTATTTCAGCTGCTGCGCTTCCGCCACAGCAGTTTTATGAAGAAGTGATTGCTCCTTACAAAGCAAGCCTGGAAATATGGTACAATCAGCACAAAGGCTTCCGGGTAGATGTCATGATTTTGTTCTTAACCGTTTGGGTCATTCTCTTCCCGTCCAGTAAACTAATCAATATATTTTTTCCCGATCTGCCAAAGAGGTCGCTTGCCGTATAATTTCACCGTTTTTCCTAATCGCCCTCATGCTTAGTTGTACAATGACTTGCAGTCAGGGCTAATATTGTACCGCAATGTTTTCGATCTTTAAAAAAAAATATCCCTTAATACCACTTGATTTCAGCGGCCTTCAAACAGACATGCATTCGCACCTGCTGCCGGGTATAGATGACGGCTCACCGGATACTGATATGTCGGCACAGCTGAAAGCAGGCCTTGAAGAAGCCGGTTTCCGGCAGTTTATTACTACGCCGCATATCATGTGGGACTTGTACAGGAATACCCCCTCAACCATCGGCGCAGCCGTGCAGTTACTGCAAAAACAGGGAGACCATGCCAACCTGCGTGCAGCAGCTGAATATTATATGGATGAACATTTTGATCAGCTGCTGGAAGAAGATGCTCCATTGATGACCATCCACAATAAAATGGTATTGGTTGAATTTTCTTTCATATCTGCTCCCCTTGATTTGAAAGAAAAACTATTTGCTCTTCAAATTAAGGGCTACCAACCCATATTGGCCCACCCGGAACGTTATGAATATCTAACAGCGAAGAAGGGGCTATTCGACGAATTGAAAAGCATGGGCTGCCTTTTTCAGATGAACCTGCTTTCTCTAACCGGATACTATGGAAAAAATCCCGGAGAACTGGCAGTTTATCTAATTTCAAAAAATTATATTGATTTTGCAGGTACAGATTTGCACCACCTGCGTCACCTGCAGGCCCTCCGTGAAAGCAAGCATATTATGCCAGCCCTGCACCGCCTGCTGGATAGTGGCAAACTCCAGAATGCTTCGCTGTCACTTTAGTATGAGTAAGCCATAAGCCCACCACTGCCCCTGTCTTTTAATCAAAGATAGCCCAGCCTTTGCCCATCTCGCTACGGGCTTGCCTTGTACTGCTTCAGCATTTACGCTGCTCAAAAAATTAAAATCCCGCAAGTTCTGTTCATTAAAAACAGTAAAAGAGTAAACATTTTCTGGAAAGAACTGTTTTATTTGGTATGAATGCATTTACCATAAAAGATCTGCAGAACCTCTCCGGCATTAAGGCCCATACCATCCGCATCTGGGAACAGCGCTATGCATTCATCAAGCCCCAGCGCACACAAACCAATATCCGTTACTATACCAATGAGGAATTAAAGAAAATTCTTAATATATCGCTGCTCAATAAATATGGGTATAAAATCTCTCATATTAATAAAATGAGCGATCCTGAGATACTGGAAAAAATAGTAGCCCTGTCTAATTTACAGGCACAGCAGGAACGTATTGTAAACGAGATGATACAATACATGGTAGACATGAACCTGGACGGATTTGAAGATGTGCTGGATAATTATATAACTGCCAGGGGATTCGACAAAACCATTACCCAGGTGATTTTTCCCTTCCTTGAACGCATTGGCATTCTCTGGGTCACCAATCATATCAACCCCGCCCAGGAACACCTGGTTACCAATATCATCCGGCAAAAATTGATAGCCGGCATTGAAACTGCCTTCACCCATATTACCTCCAACAAGCTGGTGCTGCTTTTCCTGCCAGAGGGAGAACACCACGAACTGGGCCTTTTATACATTTGTTACCTGCTTAAATCAAGGGGGGTAAAAACGCTGTACCTGGGGGCCAATGTGCCAGTAGCAGATATTGAATTTGTCAGCAAATTCAAAAAACCCGACTATTTATATACCCATCTTACGGCCACCGCCTCCAACTTCAATTTCGAAAAATTCCTGCACCAGGTGAATACCCGGCTGGAAAACTTTCCCCTTGTCATTTCGGGCCAGCTCACCTCTTCTTACAAAAAGCCACTTCCGCCAAAAGTAAATTTCAAAACCTCGCTGCAAGACGTAATAGACTACATATCAATATTATAGACTTATCGGTGTATAATATTGCCAACTGGTAATTGCAGCAAATGCCAAAATTGCGGTTTCCGGCTGCGGTATGCTATTTGTATCTTTTTGTTGTTATTTCAACATTAAATACAAATTAGAATCGCTGAATAGTGGTGTATTAACAGATTCTTACCCCATAAAATTTGGTTAGTTCCCATAATTGTGTTTAATTTTGCTACTTAAATACTTAAACATAATTGTTATGGCATCTTTAGAGTTTAATCAAATGCTGGTTAACAATTCGGAATTCCTGAAACCCTTCGCAGTAACACTTACGCGGGATTCTGATGCGGCACAGGACTTATACCAGGAAACCCTGTACAGAGCGCTTGCCAATAAAGACAAGTACAACGTGGGTACCAATATTAAAGCATGGTTGTACACCATCATGCGTAATATTTTCATTAATAATTACCGCAGAAAAGCAAAGCAGAATACCATTTTCGACAGTACGCCGAATGATTTTTTGCTGAACCAGGCCCAGGTGACTACGGCCAACGCAGCGGAGAGTATTCTGAAGCTGAAGGATATTCAACAGGCCATTCATCACCTGCCTGAAATATTCCGCAATCCTTTTCTGCTGTATTTTGACGGCTATAAATACCACGAAATTGCAGACATGCTGGGAGAACCCCTGGGTACCATTAAGAGTCGGATACATTTTGCGCGCAAGCTGCTGAAAGCACAAATTGAACGATTTTAATCATTTTTCTGAACTGAAAGATTGGCAAAAAAAGTAATTATTACAGGCAGTGGCTTTGCGGGTCTTTCTGCGGCATCTTTTATGGCCAAAGCAGGCTGGCAGGTAGTAGTATTGGAGAAACATCCATCGCCTGGTGGAAGAGCTAGGCAGCTGAAGGAAAAGGGTTTTACATTTGATATGGGCCCCAGCTGGTACTGGATGCCGGAAGTATTTGACAGGTATTTTGCTCAGTTTGGAAAAAAGCGGGAAGATCTTTACCGCCTGCAGCGGCTGGATCCTTCTTACCGGGTTTACTGGGAAAAGGATAGTACAGATATACCTGCCGGCACCGAAGCCCTTAAGCAACTCTTTGAAGCAACAGCTCCGGGCGCAGGGCTGCAACTGGAGAAATTTTTGAAGGAAGCCGCGTTTAAGTATACAACCGGCATGAACAAACTGGTGTTTAAACCAGGGCAATCCCTCACAGAATTTATAGATCTTGATTTTATAAAAGGTGTAGTAAGGCTGGACGTATTTACTTCCGTACAAAAACACGTTCATAAATATTTTAAACACCCAAGGCTGCGGCAATTGCTGGAGTTTCCGGTACTGTTCCTGGGCGCTTTGCCCAAAGACATGCCCGCGCTCTATAGCCTGATGAACTACGCAGATATGGAAGGCGGCACCTGGTACCCGGAAGGCGGCATGTACAGTATAGTAAAAGCTATGTATGATACAGCAGTGGAACTGGGGGTTGAATTTCAGTTTAACCAGAACGTGCAGCGCATTTCTATTGAAGAAAAAAAAGCCAGCAGGGTTATTACTGATAAAAGTGAATGGACAGCAGATGCTGTAATTGTAGCAGCAGATTATCATTTTGCAGAAACAGCCTGGCTGGAGCCCATGTACCGTTCCTATGATGAAAATTACTGGAACAAAAGAGTAATGGCCCCTTCCTGCCTGCTCTATTATGTGGGCCTGAACAAACGTTTGAAAAATATCCGCCACCACTCCTTGTTTTTTGATACCCCCTTTGAAACACATGCTGAAGAAATATATACCAGCAAACAATGGCCCGTTAACCCGATGTTTTATATGAGCGCTGTTTCAGTTACAGACAACACAGTGGCGCCCGAAGGACATGAAAATCTTTTTTTGCTGATACCGGTAGCCGCCGGACTGGAAGGAGATACAGCGGCGCTGAGGGATAAATATTTTAATGCTATTGTTGAGCGTATAGAAAAGCACC
>JANPGT010001097.1:0-2536 GCA_031424135.1 Chitinophagaceae bacterium | reverse complement strand
CATTGGTTTTACTGGCTTCCCAGGCAAGCATGGCTTTTTTGCGGATGCTGCCCCAGCGGTAGCCGCCTGTTTCGCCGATGCTTTTGATGACGCGGTGACAGGGAATAATATAGCCTACGGGATTGCTGCCGATGGCTGTGCCCACCGCACGCGCAGCCGCCGGTTGCTGAATCTGCTCCGCCACGCCTCCATAGGTAGACATATCTCCCATAGGAATGTGCAACAGGGCCTGCCATACTTTTACCTGGAACGGGGTTCCTTTCAGGTGCAGCCTGATGCTGCTGGCATCGCCGGTATCTTTATTAAAAAAAGCCATCACTTTTTCCTGGTGCGTATCTGTGCCAGCCACCAAACCAGCATTAGGCCAATGTTCCTGTAAACCGGCAACTGCTGAAGCATTATCGCCCTCAAAGAAAGCCAGGTTGCATATTCCTTTTGCCGTAGCCGCCACCAGGTACCTGCCAAACCTGCACTGCTGCAGGCTATAACGTATTTGAAGGTCTTCTCCACCATTGCGGTATTCTCCCGGCGTCATGCCTTCTATATTAACAAACAGGTCGTGCAGGCGCCCGGTACCAGACAAACCGGTTTCATAGGCAGCGTCAAACACGGTGTATTTCTTTTCTGAAAGCAACTGCTTGGCGTGCTCTACCGTAAGGTATTGCAGGAACTTTTTAGGGCTTACGCCAGCCCATTCAGTGAAAAGCCGCTGAAAGTGAAAGGGACTGGTATGCATAGCGGCGGCAATGGTTTCCAGCTCTGGCTGCTGCCGGGCGTTCCGCTCCAGGAAGGCAATGGCGCTGGCTATTTTTTCATAATTAGTAGTCATACTTACGTCTTTACGCAAACCTACGCTTGTATTGTGCCACATAAAACCCGGAACTTGCTATACTACGTATATAGGTTTGAGCGTTCATATTAACAGAAATTTTGGTTGCCTGCCTGTTACTTTGAACCCCGGATTGCGTCTAATTATTAAGCGTCTCTAAAGCGTAAAAATATGAAAGCAACTTCTACACAAATGGAAATTCTTATTCTTACAGGCACTTCTTTTTCTGCCAGTCAGTTGTCAGATAAAAATGAAATGACCGGCAAACCCAATCTTTCTGAAAAAGAAAAGCTGACAGAAGCCTGCTGGAACGGACTGCTGCCCCTGATGCTGCCCGAATTGTGCGAACAGTTACCGCAGGGTAAAAAAATGTACCTATGGGAAATAAAAGAAGCAGATACTTTTATTGAACTGGAGCTGGGCGAATTGCAGGAAGACAAGGATAAATATTTTTCTATTAACCCCTATGCGTTTGTGCCGGAGCAACCCCTGAGTTAAGAGGTTAAAAGAGAAAAGGAGGAGAAATGGTTTCGCAATGGGCAAACGGAGAAAAAGCGGATATTATTTCTGTACTACCTGCCTGACTAAAAACATTGCCTGCTTTACAATTCAATACAACATCCCGCGCAGAGAAAAAATACTTACCAAATAATGCCCCTTATTCTTTACAACTCAGGCCCCTGTTCTTTTCAATCTATTAACTTAAATAAGCCCCCGGACAAGAATTTCGCTATCAACTCTTTTTCTCTGTTAGCCCTGCGCGAAAAAAGCCCCACTCCCTTTCTGCTTTAACCTCTCAGCCTCACAAAAATCAGCCTGTTCAATATCATTTTCTCTTTTCCGGCACTTGTTTTAAAATGAATTGTCAGGGTGTTTCTGGAATCTGTGTGTTCAATACCGGCGATAAAAAAATTGCTTACCGGCTCTTCTGCAGTAGCATTGGCCGCCATCCAACCGGAAAGATTGTGCTGGCCCTGCCATACAGAAAATGCTGCGCCTTCTGTATTGCGCACAAAATCCATCAGCAGCCGGTATTTGCCCAATGGAAGTTCTGCAATGGAAATTTTCAATGCCGCCGCATCCTCAGCGGTATAGGTATAACTTAACCCGCCAGTATTGTATTTCCAGGCGGTGGCGATGGACAGTTTTCCATCAACTACAGCATTCATCAGCTGCGGGTACATGATCAGCGTATCCGGTTGGTATACTTTTGACAATTCATCAGAAGGCGTTATTGCAGCAACAGGGGCTGCACCTGCATAATAAAAGCCAAGTGACGTATAATCGACCGGCACCTGGTTACCTGCGGGACCATGTTCAATACTGTGAAGAATATTTTCCTGAAAAGAGATTTTATCCGAAAGGTAAAACCGGTAAGCGCCGGTTCTGCAAAAGGGCAAAGAATAATCAAGACAGCCGTGCATTGGGAGGCTGAGCTTTCCATCCCAACGATCGGCCAATGCATACCAGCCACCGTTAAAATAGTCTTCTGACCCAGTGCCATGCATGCGCAGACTTCCATCCACTACAGTTGAATCATCTCCTTCAAAAAAATACGTCATACCCGGCTGCAGGCCCTGTGCCTGTAAGAGCGTTCCAACGTAATGTCCGCGGCCTTTGGCTTGCAGAAAAACATGGGGCTGGCCGATATTGGCCACCCGGTTCCAGGAAGCATAAAACCGGCCTTCTCCGGCAGGAACTCTTTTA
>JANPGT010001096.1:0-1681 GCA_031424135.1 Chitinophagaceae bacterium | reverse complement strand
AGGTTATACCACAGTTCCCGAATTGGCAGCGCAGTACCACGCCGACTGTTCAGCAGATATCATATTTATGGATGCACACTGGTATAAAGGCCAGTCCCACGGGGTTTTTACCTAGTGGCTGATCAGGGCTTAAAAGGGGAGGCGGACAAAATAAAATTCTCATAGTCCATTGCCTTGGTACAGGTATGGGCAGCAGGCCACCACGCCTGCTGAAAACCAGGTGGCATTGCTGGCCATCCCTGAAAAAGCCCTCTGTGATCTTGTCATCAGTACAGCGGGACTGCAATTGTGCAGTATCGCACAGACCAGGGAATGGCTTATCAAGGACAGGAGAATAGCCCGCGCCTCCCTGGAACAGTTACAGCCTGCATTGATACAATTCTGGCTGAAGCAGGCGCCCAAGAAAAACAGTTTACAATTACTGGTAAAAACATGCAAGATCTATGATTTATGAACGGCTCGCCGAATATAAACCTGCGAACCAGCAGGCCGCTGAACAGGCCCTGCGGGAAATCATGCAGGAGATCGCCCTGGCCGGACTTCAACGGTCAGAGATTTTCGAGCAGGCGGCATTTTACGGTGGTACAGCCCTGCGTATTTTTTATGGGCTGCCCCGTTTCTACGAAGACCTGGATTTTTCTTTATTGCATACGCAGGAAGGCTTTTCCCTGCAACCCTTCCTGGATGGTATGCTGGCAGAATTTGAAGCCCTGGGCATGCAGGTAAGTGTTATAGAAAAAGCAAAAACAAAACAGACGAAAATCGATTCCGCTTTTCTCAAAAACCAATACTACCTGGAAGGAACTGGTATTAAATAGCATTGTGCCCCAGGAGAAAACCGCGATGCGCCCGGAAATAAAAATCAAACTCGAAGTAGATACCCATCCCCCCGGTGGATTTTCTACCGATGAAAAACTATTGCTGCGTACTTTTTCTTTTTATGTAAAATGCTTCAGCCTGCCTGATTTATTCGCAGATAAAATGTATGCCCTGCTTTTCCGCCAATGGAAAAACCGTGTCAAGGGCCGTGACTGGTTCGACATGGAATGGTATATATGACGCGGTACCGCCCTGCACCTCGGACATTTTGCTCAAAGGGCAAAGTAAAGTGGTGACCTGCCGGCTGGCCGTATTACCCATGAGCAGTTACTGCATCTGCTGGAGAAGAAGGTTAAGTCAGTTGCCTTCAGCGCCATTAAAGAAGATATTGTACCGTTTATCCCCAATCCAAAACTACTGGAAATCTGGTCGCCCAAATACTTTACTGACCTGGTGCAGCAAATGAAGACAGTTAGCTGAAAAAATTGCCCTATTAGCATTGATGCCCGGGGTAAGAACGGTTAGGAACGGTTGCTGAAATTATTAATCTAAACGCAATTAAAATTGTTTTTATGGTAATTTTATTGTTACTACCACTTGCCTAGGCAGTCAATAAAGATTTGCCGAGTAAGAATCTATCATCACATAAAAACAATTGAAGTTTTGGTATGTTATTTTGCAATCTCCAGTTTTTGTGAATATTGCTTAAACTCTAGAAGTTTAGAAGCGTTCTGTTTTTTTATTTCATTTTCAAAACTATCCAAATAATTTTCTGTTGTTCTTTTATCGGCATGACCTAAGGACTCTTGTATAAATTCTGTGCTCACGCCGCTTCTTTTAAGTCTTGTTGAAAAACTATGCC
>JANPGT010001095.1:0-12225 GCA_031424135.1 Chitinophagaceae bacterium | reverse complement strand
CGGAGAAACCAAAATCATGAAAAAGCCAGTAGAGTCTATCCTGCAGGGAATTCCCATCCAGATAAAATAAAAAAGCGACCGCATCAATAATTTCCGTGTATACATGATGGGGGGCGTTAAATACGAAACCGATCTCTCTTCAAAAGCAAGGGCCAAAAACGCTGAAGACCTGGTAAAACTAAAATCCAATGATTTTGGTATTGAAGCCGGTGTAGGATTCAATTTCTACATGCGCTATTTTGTGCTCTCGCCCGAAATAAAAATCAGCAACGGCATCAGCAATGTGCACAGCCGCGATGCCAGCCTGAAATTCTCCAATGTTATCGACAAAATACAATCGCGCCAGATTGTTTTCTCACTCATTTTTGAAGGATAGGGGAAGAAAGTTTGTAGTTCTTAGTTTATAGTTCCGTTGAGGCGGAGCGCTTGGGATTAGTAATAAAACATTAGGAATGGGCCGTAAAGAAAATCAGTTGCCTGACTGGCGCCTGCGTTATAAAGGTGCCGTTATACAACAGGGTTAATGTCATTTGCCCTATCTTTCACGCCAAAAACCGGTAAAGGTCACCCGCAAAACCGGTCAGCAATATTTATTTTTGCAGTCGGACTACACACCCCTTAAAAAAATCGTTTTGAAAAAAAATATCAGGCAATGGCTAATTAAAAAAGGCATTTATTACCATCTGAAATTTTCTCCCATTTTTAAGCTTTACCAGCGCATCCTTAAACCAGCTGTAATACAACAACACAAAAAAGAAGTGGCCTTGTACCGCTCATTCCTGGATACGCCCCACCTGATTTTTGACATAGGGGCTTACGATGGGCATAAAACAGCCGCATTTACAGAGATTTGCAGCCGCGTGGTGAGTTGCGAACCGGACCCTGAAAATTTCAAACTATTGAAGACCCGTTTCCGGCACCAGAAAAACGTCGTCCTGCACAATACGGCATTGTCTAATCATACAGGCACGGCAACCTTTTTTGTTCACCACAATGCTTCTGCTTTTAACACGCTCAATGCAGACTGGAAAGACATACTTGAAAGTGACCAACTAAAGAGGTGGAATGAAAAGATATATTTTCCTCCCGGGGCAAAGATCGAAGTGATGTGCAGTACGCTGGACGCCCTGATTCAACAACATGGATTGCCCGATTTTATTAAAATAGATGTGGAAGGCTATGAAAAAGAAGTGTTCGAAGGACTTTCGCAAAAAGTACCCTGCGTATCATTTGAATGTTTATTACCAGAATTTCTACCGCAACTTGACTTTATTATGCAGAAGCTGATAACGTTTAATGCATTGACTGTTTTCAATGTTATACACGAAGAGGTGCTATTGTTTCCCCAATTTATTTCGTATGAACAGCTAAATGCGTGGTTGGAAAACTGCAAAATTCATTCTTTCGACCTTGTTGCAAAAGCTTAGTGTATACTTTGCTGTTTTAAAAATGGACCGAACCGGTAAAAATCCGGAAACAATTAAGGCAGTTCAACTATTTCTTCTTTTTGGCCGGTTTACCCGTCTCCACTACCGGCTCCGGCGCCTGCAGCGTCTCTTTTAAGAAGTTATTGATTTTTGTAAACAGGTTAATGCGGGCAATATTGGCGGTTCCGCTGCTGCTGATATTGTGCATATAATCCGGGAAGAAATATTGCTGGAACTGCTTATTGGCGTTAATCAGCTCCCGGCTCAGCTCCATTGAATTCTGTATCTGTACATTGTCGTCTGCACTGCCATGCACCAGTAACAGTCCGCCGGTATAGTTATTCACGAAATTAACAGGCGAAGCATTTTTATACCCATCAGGGTTTTCTGCAGGCAATTGCAGCAGTCTTTCTGCATAGACATTGTCGTAAAAGCGCCAGTTGGTAACCGGGGCTATGGCAATAGCGCTTTTAAAATGACCTGCATATTTGGTAGCTGATAAGGCAGCCAGGTAACCACCATAACTCCAACCCATCAGCGCAGTATTGGCACTGTCTGCCCGATGATTATTCACCAGGTATTTTTTTAAGGCAATGATGTCTTCCATTTCCACATCTCCGGGCTTTTTAAACGCAGCTTTCCGGAAAGCCTCACCACGGCCAGGTGTGCCCCTTGGATCTATACAGGCCACCAGGTAGCCCTGGCTGGCGTAATACCGCATGGTAAGCCCCATCTTGTCGCTCCATTCATTAAGGGCTTCCTGGTGGGTATTGCCGCCATAGACGTAAATCAGCGTGGGTAGTTTTTTTGTGGTACTGCCGGGTGGTTTAATCAGCCAGCCGTTAATACTGGTGTCCTTGCTGCTGAAGCTGAAATTCTCTGCCGCCGGTACTTCAAATTCTTCCAGGTGCTGTTGTAACAGTTTGTTCTGTACCAGCTTCTCGTGCAGCGGCTTGCCGGCACTGCTGTATAACTGGTAACGCGATGGCTCATTCAGCGAAGAATACCCATCAAAAAAATACTTAAAATTATCTGTCAACTGCGTTTGATGCACACCGCTGTTGGCCGTCAGCTGGCGCACATTCCGTCCCTCCAGGCTACATTTATAGAGCTGCGCTTCACGGGCAGATGTTTCATTGGCAATAAAATAGATTTCGCCATTCTGTTCATCAATACCTTCCAGCGACTGCACTTCCCAGTTACCACTAGTGAGCTGTTTGCGCTGGTAATTATTCAGGGGCACTTCGTAGATATGGCTGTAGCCGTCCTTTTCGCTCAACCACAGCACAGCATTTTTTGACTGCAGGAAAAACAGGTTGCTGGGATATACGCGCACATAATTTTTACTGTCTTCGCCAAACACCACCTGTGAATTGCCATTGCGTACATTTACTTTCATTACATCCAGCTTTGTCTGCGGACGGTTTAATCTTTGTATCCACAGTGAATTACCATCCAGCTGCCATTGCATGCCTACTATGTACTGGTTGGGATTAACGCCGGCGTCCGCTTTGGTAAGTGACTTACTGCGCAGGTTGTAGATAAATACCTGCACTTCCGGAATGGCTTCACCGGGCTTGGCATAGCGCTGGTTATTGATCTGCGGATAGGTTCGGCCCTCGTACATGGTAATAGGATATTCCTGTACTATAGTTTCGTTGAAACGCAGAAAAGCAATACTTTCTCCATCAGGGCTCCATTGGTAAGCCCTGGTCATACCAAAACCCTTCTCATACAGCGCATCTGCCATGCCATATAAAAATTTTCCGGGTGCGCCGTCAGAAGTAATAGCCATTACCTGGTCTGTATTTAAATCGCGTACATACAAATTACCGTCCCTGATAAATGCCAGGCGGCGGCTATCGGGCGAAAAGCTGGCATAGCTTTGTTTTCCATCTGCAGAAACAGGTTTCAGCGTGCGCTTCACCCTGTCCCATATAAAATTAAACTCACGCGTTGAATTGTAAAATAGTGGCTCAATCTGTGTCTTGATAAGAATCCTGGAATCATCCGGAGAAAAGGCGAAGTCCTCGAAAAAAGCAAAAGTAATGGGCAGCGAATCCTTGCCATTTTTAATCTGGTTAGAAAAAACGGTGTCTACCAGCTTGCCGGTTTCAAAATCAAGGGTAACAATAATTTCACTGTTGGTGGCCTTGTTGGCCATAATATATGCAATGGAATCCCCGGTATGGGTAAGATGGACACGTAGTTTTTGCTCTTCCAGGTAGTTACCACCCCAGATGGCTTCCAGCGTAAGTTTCTTTTTTTCCGCAGGCTTTTTATCTGCCTGTGCCATTGCTGGCATGGATGCAAAAACCATCAGCAGTATGCTTAGTATTCTCATAAGAGCTATTCTGAATTTACTGATTATTTATTATTAACTGAGTTTCCCCGGGTTACATATAAGCCATTTTTCCTGGCCTGCAACTTTTGGAGAATACCTGCAAATGTACTTATTGAGCGGCAGTTGAACGGTAAGCCTGT
Organism: Chitinophagaceae bacterium; assembly: GCA_031424135.1. Taxonomy (GTDB): domain Bacteria; phylum Bacteroidota; class Bacteroidia; order Chitinophagales; family Chitinophagaceae; genus JACMLD01. The sequence continues at coordinate 8,314 of JANPGT010001095.1, read as the reverse complement.
ACTGAAATGGATACACATTATAATTACGTTCGCAAATACGTGCTATGCACATATTTATGTATGCAATCAATAATCATATTCCCGCCTGTGCATATTTAACCGCAGACCGATGCTGAACAAAGTTGATTTCTGCGACAATTGCGATGCGGCAGGAACACTTTGTTTGCGATACATTAACGAAGCATCTATAAAAAGATTTTCCAATACTTCGTACCCCACCCATAACGAGGCATTGGCTACGGTACTTTTAACGCCATTACCGGTGGTATAGCCATAGTCGCTGGCGCGGTTACCATTCAGTATAAAAATATTACTTCCATAATCGCTGCTGGCAGTATCAAGGCCCTGCCTGTATACAATCAGTTTGGCCTGTATATTCCATTTGGGAGCAGGCTGATAACGGATAATGCCGATGGCTTCTGTAAAATTAGCGCCCAGGGGATGTGCCAGCGGCTGGTTATAATGACTGTAACTGGCTACAGAATCAAAATGAGAATAAGTGAACGGACGTACATAATTTATTTCTCCCTGCAAATCAAAATTTTTGATGTTGAATGCGTCGATGTATTTAAAGCCGGCCTGTATACCCTGTTTGTTACCCCACCATCCATTGCCTGCCTTTATTTCTTTCAGTTTAAATTCATCCAGCATTACCTGGCCGTACAACTGTAATGTATGAGCGATATTGGCTTTGAAATTGAAACCCACATTGGCATTGTCCGGACTGCCGTTCTGCTGCTCCGCAGAACGCAGGAAAATAATGGGGTTCAGATAACTGAATTCATAGTGGTTGGAACGTCCAAAAATAACCGACTCAAACAAACCAATATTCAGCCATTTGGTGGCCTGCACGCTCAGGTGGTGCATACTGGCATATTTCTTTGGCAACAGTTTATCACCACCGCTGGAACCGTTGGAGAGTTCCATAAAGAGGTTCTGGTAATTCAGTTTCCAGATATGCGTATTCAGTTTCAGGAAAAGATTGCTGCTGCCAAAATCGCTGAGGAACAAACTGCGGTAACCATCGCCAATAAAATTCCTGTCGTACCCAAACTGTATATTAATGTATTTGGTAGCATTTACGTGGATGGAGCCCCTGGCATCAAAATAATCGAACCCTGTTGTTTTAAAGGGCTTGTAAAAACCTGCGCCGGGTACAGCGCTAAATTTCCTTTCCCATTGCTGTACAAACAGCGGGGTTCTTTCCTGGTTATCGGTGGCATACAAATCGAATCCAATCTTTTTGGCAATTAACCCCCGGAAGCTGACACCCTTGCTGTTGAGGTACACATGCTGGCTACCAGTGCCGGACTCCCTGCCCTGTACCTGCTGAATCACCGGGTTTACCGCCAGGAAGAAATCTTTCTGGTTTACCTGCAAAAAATCGCCTTTTGTTTTATAGAAAGCCCCTAAAAACGGCTTTTTGCTTTGAAAGGAACTGAGATCGCCGCTTACCCATTCGCTGCTGTTCAGCAGGGCGTCGTGCATATTGTGTACATCGGTGGCTGTAAACAAAGACGCCGTCTGGCTGATATCTTTTTGTACAGAATCAATGACCGGCTGACCAGGGACGGCATATTGAGCGGCGGCAGCGGTATAGTATTTCTCTATCCCGGCCACCATTGTTTTGCGCAAATAAGGTTTGGTAGCAGAGAAGCCCAGCGCAGTATCGTTCATCAGCTTAATATCCATCCGGTTCAACAACCAGTTTTCTTTGGCGCCCTGCGGCAGGTTGGAAGACTGGGCCAGTGCAGCTGCGGGAATAATAAAAATAAGCCAGCTAAGCGTGGTTTTTATAAATTGCATGCAATAGTTGTTTTAAGAGGATAAAGCGCTATTCATTCTATATGACACAAAAATACCTGATTAGGAACATATTAGTAGTAAATGAAGGCACAATTATGAGCCGGGACGTGTTTATCAAAAACGGCCGTATTGAGAAGATAGCGCCTAAGATAGTAAGCCGCGAAGCCTTTATTGAAATCAACGGGGAAGGCAAATACCTGCTGCCGGGCGCCATAGATGACCAGGTGCATTTCAGAGAACCGGGTTTAACGCACAAAGCCACCATCTATACAGAATCAAAAGCTGCTGTGGCAGGGGGTGTTACCTCTTTTATGGAAATGCCCAATACGGTACCACCCGCATTTACGCAGGACCTGCTGGAGCAGAAATATGAAATTGCCCGAAACACTTCGCTGGCCAATTATTCTTTTTTCATGGGTACGTCCAACGACAACGCCGACGAGGCTTTGCGGACAAACGACAATAAGAAAAACATCTGCGGCATTAAGATATTTATGGGCTCTTCTACCGGCGGCCTGCTGGTTGACAGTCCACTTACCCTTGACAGGTTGTTTTCCGAAAGCGAAGTGTTGATTGCCACGCATTGCGAAAACGAAAAAATCATCAAGGAAAATTATGAGCGGCTGAAAAAAGAAAAAGGCATTCTTACTGCTGCTGACCACCCGCTTATCCGCGATGCGGAAAACTGTTTTGAAAGTTCCTTTTACGCCATCCAGTTCGCCAAAAAGCACAATAGCCGCCTGCACATACTGCATATCAGCACAGAAAGGGAATTGCAATTGTTCAGCAACCTGGTACCGCTGAAGGACAAACGCATTACGGCCGAGGTGTGCGTACACCACCTGCATTTTACGGCAGATGATTACGCGATAAAGGGTAACCTGATTAAATGCAACCCCGCCATTAAAGCGGCCTTCAACAGGGATGCGCTGTGGAAGGCCCTGCTGGACGACCGCCTGGATGTGATTGCTACCGACCACGCCCCGCACACCTGGGAAGAAAAGCATTTCGCCACCTCATCCGGTCTTCGGCCACCTTCTCCAAATATGGAGAAGGACAGCGGAAACGACTCTTATGAGAAGGCACACGCCGGCCTGCCCCTGGTACAGCATTCATTGCTGCTGATGCTGCATTATGTACAACAGGGAAAAATAAGTATCGAAAAAGTAGTAGAGAAAATGAGTCATGCGGTAGCAGATTGCTTCCAGGTGGCCGAACGCGGATACATACGCGAAGGCTACTACGCAGACCTGGTGATTGCCGACCTGGCCCAAAGCACGACTGTTACCAAAGACAGCATCCTGTACAAATGTGGCTGGAGCCCGCTGGAAGGATTTGTTTTTCCGGCAGCCATCACACATACTTTTGTCAGCGGTCAGCTGGTTTATGGAAATGGGGTATGGAATGAATCTAAGAAAGGAGAACGTTTGGTGTTTGACAGGGGATAATCAGTTTAAAAGTTTAAGGCCTAAGGTTTAAAAGTTCTGTTTGCTGAAACACCTTCAGATGCATAGACCAGGGAACTTTAAACTTTGAACTGAAAACTTTAAACTTTTACTGCATGCAGATAGACAATACTACTTTCAGTGATCTTTCCATCTTTCACCAGGAGGAAGAATTTTCCATATTCCACAAATTGAATTTTACCCAAACCATTGGTGGTAAAGACTGGCTGGCCCGGTTTTTCAGCGAGCCCCTGGGCGATATAAAAAAAATAACAGAGACACAGCATATACTGCAGTGCATAACCACCCATGAAGCTGAATGGCCCAGCAGCATTACCAATGGCACCGTAATGGTAATTGAAAAATTCTATGAGTCACCGGTAGATACCATTCCTGACTCCGCCAACCTGGCGAATGCACTTACGTACAAACTACTGCATGCCCCGGATTATTCGCTGGTGCGCTATACGGTAGGCCATTTTGCCGATTTTGTAAGGGGATTTAAAGAGTTGGCGGCTGTATTCAACAAGGAGGAAACGCCCCCCACTTTCCGGTTGTATATTCAAAGGGCGGCACAACTCATCAACCACGAAGCCATTACGGCACTGGCGGCTACGCAAAAAGGCGTAGTATTTTCTCCCGTGCAGACAATTTATTTCGGCAACTATATCCGTAACCGCTTTAAAAATGCGGCCATGGAACTGATAGATATCTTCGGAAGACTGGATGCATGGTATTCAATGGCCAAAGCGGTAAAGACCTACCGGCTTTCTTTTCCCAGTTTTATTGTATCAGACCGGCCTTTTCTGCAGGCAAAGGGACTTTACCATGTTTTGTTGCCTACCCCCGTGGCCTACAATGTAGACCTGCAGCAAAAACAGAATTTCTTATTTCTCACCGGCGCCAATATGGCCGGCAAAAGTACTTTTATTAAATCAGTAGGTGCGGCCGTTTACCTGGCCCACCTGGGCATGGGGGTACCTGCACAGCACATGGAATGCAGTTTGTTCGACGGCATACTCAGTAATATTAATGTAGCAGACAATATCATAAAAGGCGAGAGTTATTTTTTCAATGAAGTACAGCGCATAAAGAATACCATCATCAAAATAAATGATGATAAGAAATGGCTGGTGCTGATAGACGAATTGTTTAAAGGCACCAATGTGCAGGATGCCATGAAATGCTCCGGTGCAGTGATTAAAGGACTGATTAAAATTCCTAATTCATTATTTATACTGTCTACGCATTTATACGAGATTGCAGAAGAGCTGAAGGTGCATCCCAATATCATCTTCCGTTATTTTGAAACCGAAGTAAAAGAAGACCAGCTCATCTTCAGCTACCAGCTCAAAGAAGGCATCAGCAACGACCGGATTGGTTACCTGATTCTTAAACAGGAGAAAGTGGTGGAGATGCTGGAGAATTTGTAGGCTTCGTGAACTTTACCGTTGTTGCCCGGGCAGCAATCTGGATCTGGAATAGAGGGAAGCGTCGAGAGATTTAGTTCACCTGCGGCATCAGTAAGGTCACCGGCTTTATTCAATTCCCCTTTTTCTCAGCTTTCAGATCCGGTACTACTGCCAGGTTATCTCCTATAGCACGTGTATTAAAACTGATACCCTTGTCAAAACCAGAGAAATCGGTTTTCAGGAAATGAGACCGCACTACTAAATTATTGTCCGTTCTTTTTACAGACAGGTAGTGAAACATGGGCTTGTAGTCAACGGCCAGGTCATCCAGCGCGCCGGCGCCGCTGCCCAATGGCTGGTGCAAACCACCACCACCGCCAATCACCAGGAAATCTTTTCCCTGCACATTAAAATGCTCAAATGCATGTGCATGACCGGTGATAAACAACTGCGCTTTGCGCGAAGCAATATAGGCAGGTACAAACTGCTCCTGCACCGTTTTATTGCATTTCACGATATTGCTGTTGGTAAACGGGGCATGATGACAGCATACGATGATTGCCTTCACTGAATCTGTGGCATCAAGTGCAGCCAGGGCCCCTTTGTACCATTGCTGCTGTTTATTTTCATCTGCTGCAGAAAGTGCGGTAAAGTTTGAATTGAGCATCACCACTGCCACGGAATCAGTAACAGAAACATAGCCGGTACTAACGTTCATAGGAAAACGCTGTTGAAAAAAACGTTCCCCCCTTTTTCTTCTTCCCATTACCTCGTGGTTGCCCAGTAATCCGCATACGCTGGTGCCGTCTTTACGGCAATTGTCCAGGAAAGCATCTACTTTTTTCCATTTCCGGCGCGAACTGCCCAGGCCTACCACATCGCCCAGCATATAAAGACTTTTGGGTTTATCCTGCTCAATGGCCGCAAAAATACCCGCCGTAGCGACACGGTTATGATTGGGTTTCAGTACCAGTTTTTCTACAAACATGGGCTGCTGGGTATCGCTTACAAAATACAGTTCGGCATCTTTGGCAACAGGCTGCTGCGCCAGCAATGCTGCTGAACAAAATAACTGAGTCAATAAAAAAGGAATTTGTTTTTTCATCTGCACATACATTTTACCACTGTAAAAACTTCCATACCAGCTGTGCCTGGATGCTGATGGCGGCATCTTTGGTTTCAAAAGAATTCATCCATTTTGCTTCCGCGGCTATCCCCAGCGTCTTAGAAAGAGGCTGGGTATATGACAGTGCAATATTCGTTCCCAAAACCCAGGCACTGGAGACCACTTTGCCATCATAGTTAAGCCGGGTAGTAAGATGATAAGAGCCAATGCCGGCATAAATATTCACCCTTCTTACCAGCTGCATAGACCAAACCACCAATACCGGCACCGCTTCCAGGCTCAAATTACCCTTAGTATTGCCATTGAGCACTTTATAAGAATAGAAATTGGTAAAGCCGCTTTCCAGGCCCACCCGGAGGCGGTAACGTGGGTACCACATCAACCTTATGGTGGTAGCAGGACTATAGCGGTTAACACTGCCAGCCAGCGCCGCCGGCTTTATTTTCACAGCTGCCAGGTAGTAGTTCAGTCCACCCCCTACTTGCAATACCAGTGATTTTTTACGCTGTACCAGGCTGTCTGTTTTAACAATTGATTGTGCAAATCCAATGTTAATGAACCATCCTGTCAGCATCACTGCCAATAAAAAAATGCGTTTACTGGTGTACATAGTAATTATAAGCTACGCAGGAAGGAAAGTTTGACAACATGCCGTCAAAATGTCCTTCATTGATATAGCGGTTAATAAATTCAGGCACGTCTACCGTCCAGATAAAAGCCCGCCGGCCGGCCGCATGTACCTGGTCTACCAGTGCGTTCTGCGTACCTTCTGTAAAACGGGGCGCCCATATTTTAGCATTTGCTTTTTCTACATCTTCCAGGGTTAGTTCGCAGAGCGAGGGCGTATTGGCATAACCCGGCAGTGCCAGGAACTGGTTAAACTGATCCTCTCCGGGTAAGCCGATGACTATTTCCAGTTTTCGTCCGGCGGCAGCGGCCTTCTGCAGGTATTCATTCTGTATGGCATGAACAGGGGCAATGGAGCCAATGTACTTGGTATCCAGCCATACAAAAGTCAGTGGCGTTCTATACAATACCGCATCCAGTGCTTCGCGCAGCGTGGGTATTCTTTCTCCGTGTACCAGCCGTACAAAAGTAGACAGCTGCTCGTAGGTATAGTTTTCTATCGGTCCTACCAAACCGCTTTTCTGTGTTTCGCGCAGGTTCAGGGTATTGTCGTGGTAGAGGATGGGTACCCCGTCTTTGGTAAAGCGTACATCCACTTCAATGCCGGTAGAACCAAACTCCGGTGTTTTCAGTATCATGGCTACTGAATTTTCAGATACCGGCAGCAGGTCTGAGGTGCGGCCGCCGGAGCGGTGGGCCAGTATATTGAAAGCGGGTGAACTGTTCAATTTTCGTTTATACAAAAACGATACAGGCAGGCCCGGCGCCTCCTGGCCTTTGCCATACGCACCACTGATGGAAATACTGCCGGGTGTAATGGCGGTACCAGCCTGTAGCAATGTATCAGCACCTTTGTAACGGGCGATGGTTAAATGAATCAACCCGGTTTCAGTACTTACCATTTTGCGCCAGTAACCGTTCAGCAATATATCTCCGCGCAGTTGCCTGCCTTCGCAGATAAAATAGGCGATGTCTTTGCCAAAAAAGCCGGAGACATGAAACATGGTATCATTTCCTTTTACAGAATAGCTCCATTTCAACGCTGACAGTTCGCCAAAAAAAGCAGCGCCTTCTTCCAGTGCATATACCCCCTCCATAGCAGTCTTGGTGAAAGACGGCAGGGTTGTAGCAGCAGCGTCATTAAACAAATCCCATTTGGAGGCATCCGGCATTACCACCTCATAGCTTTTTTTGCAGGAGGCAAGCGCTGCACAACAAATGATAATACCTATAGCTAGTTTTTGCTTCATAGAATAAATGCTACTGTTATTTGCGGGTAGAAAACTTTGCGGTTGGTTTTATAAAACAGGGCCCAGGTTTGCCAGTAGAAATAATTGTTGATGGTAGAAAATGCCAGTGTTAAATGCTTCTTTCCATAAAAAGGCTGTTCCAGGGCTACGGTAAAGGTTTCTCCGTTATAATAACCTTTGGAGGAACTGAACTTGTTTTCGCCATTGGCAGTTTTGTAAAACAGGTTATAAGAAATCTGTGCTTTAAAACTTATCAGCAGGTTGCGCCTGGTTTTATAGCCAGCTGAGATACTGGTATAATTGAGCCAGCCGGAGGCTGTACTGTTAAAACCGCTTACTTTCAGAAACCCAAACCAATAGCCAATATCATTACCGGCACGCAGGTAAAAATTGCTGTTAACAGGAACGGACACATGAAGACCTGTAGAAAGGTGATTTTGGAGGAACTGGAACATGATCCGGTTATCTGAAATAAGATAGTTGTTGATTTTTCTCAATACCCTGAAATCGCCGCAGGGGATGCGCAGCCGCACTTCTTCAGTAATATCTTCCGGAGTAGTTAAAAGGGTAAAACCCAGCGAGCTCCGCCATTTTTCCTGGTACATGGGATAAGGAAACAGGATGGCTGCATGTTTGGCTTTAAACGCC
>JANPGT010001094.1:0-6802 GCA_031424135.1 Chitinophagaceae bacterium | reverse complement strand
TGGCGATGGCAGAACCACTAACGGCACCCCAGAACCCCAGTGCTCCCACTTCTTCTTAATGCGCTCTGTTGCCGCCGAATCAAGATCAACATACACTGCTGTGACATTATCGGGGGCCAGCGAAAGGGCATACTGAAGCGCTGGTGCTTTCCGCAGACGAGATTGTGAAAAGCCCGGGCATACCCGAGAAGAATGAACTGGTGAAAAAGATTCGGGCAAAAGCCATTCCCGTTATCAGTGAAATTGAACTGGCTTACCGTTACAAAGGGAATAGTAAAATTGTTGCTATAACCGGCAGTAACGGAAAAACCACTACCACCTCGCTGTTGTACCATATCTGTAAGCATGCAGGGCTGGATGCTGCACTGGTGGGCAATATCGGTTATTCTTTTGCCAAACAGGTAGCAGAAAATCCCAAACCATTGTATGTAGCAGAAATCAGTTCTTTTCAGTTAGACGATATAAAAACGTTCAGGCCTGAAGTGGCCATACTGACCAATATTACAGAAGATCATCTGGACAGGTATGAGTATAAGTTTGAAAACTACATCGCCAGCAAATTCCGGATTGCGATGAACCAGACCAAAGATGATTTTTTTATTTATTGCCAGGATGACCCGGTGACATCGCAGTACATTCATCAATACGCTATTCATTCTAACCCATTACCATTTACCATGCAACAACAACCAAGCAAAGGCGCCTTTATCAAGAACGGACAAATGAATATCGAAGCAAACAATGAGCGTGTAACCATGAGTATTTATGATTTTGCGCTCAAGGGTAAACACAATCAATACAATACTATGGCGGCTGGCATTGCTGCAGTTACGCTGGGGCTGCGCAAAGATAAAATCCGCGAAGCGATAGAATCTTTTGAAACCCTGGAGCACAGGATGGAGCATGTGTCAACAGTAAGGGGTGTTGATTTTATCAATGATAGTAAGGCAACCAATGTAAACAGCACCTGGTATGCGCTGGAGAGTATGGGGAAACCCACTATTCTCATTCTGGGGGGTGTGGATAAAGGCAATGATTATTCTTTATTGCTGGAGCTGGTAAAGGAGAAAGTAAAAGCCATTGTCTGCATGGGAGTGGATAATCGTAAAATTCATGAAGCATTTGGTAATGATGTGTCACTGATTGTGAATACCGATACTGCAGCAGCGGCAGTACAGGCAGCTTTTCATTTTGCAGAAAAAGGAGATGTGGTGCTGCTAAGCCCGGCCTGTGCCAGTTTTGATTTGTTCAAAAATTACGAAGACAGGGGAAGGCAGTTTAAAGAAGCAGTAAGAGAACTATAAGAGGCCAGTAACCAGTGGCAAATGGAAAGGAGGATGTATACGTGATTGTCTTAATACTTAGTACTTAATACTGTGAGGCGTGAATGATTTTGCAACCATAGAGAAAAATGCTTTCCGGGGCCTTGGTCAGAAAACCAGGGGCGACAAGGTGATCTGGGCCGCAGTAGTGTTGCTGGCGCTGGTGTCATTGCTGGTAGTATACAGCAGTACAGGTACGCTTGCGTACAGGTTAAGCAAAAGCAATGAATCTTATTTGTTCAAGCAGGTAGTTTTTATTGGTATTGGCTTTATGATCATTTACTTTTTGCATAAAGTCAATTATAAACTCTACTCGCAGATAGCCAGGTTGTTGTTCATACTCTCCATACCGTTGCTTGTCTATACGCTTTTTTTTGGCGTACGCCTGAATGAAGGCAGCCGGTGGATCCGGCTGCCCATCATTCAGATGACGGTGCAGACTTCTGATTTAGCCAAGCTGGCCCTGTTTATGTACATGAGCCGGCTGCTGAGTAAAAAGCAGGACGATATCAAAGATTTCAAAAAAGGATTTTTGCCGGTGATTATTCCGGTTGGATTGATCTGTGTGCTGATTGCGCCGGCCAACCTGTCTACAGCATTATTGATTGGCGCTACCAGTATGCTGATTATGTTTATTGGCCGCGTAAGTGCCAGGCACCTGCTGCTGGTAATTGGCGTGGCGATGATACCCGTACTGCTGTTGATTTCCCTTGCAGTGATTCATCATAAAAAAAATAACGGTGAAGGTATTGCCACAGATACGGCTTCAAAATTAACCGGCAGGGTAAGTACATGGATAAGCCGTGTAGAGAACTTTATGTACGGTGGAGCGGATGCAGATGACGAAGACAACTACCAGGTGAACCAGGCAAAAATTGCCATTGCAAAAGGTGGGTGGATGGGCGTAGGGCCGGGTAACAGCGAGCAGCGGAATTTTCTTCCGCATCCTTATAGTGATTTTATTTTTGCCATTATAATAGAAGAGTATGGGTTGATGGGCGGCATGTTTATAACGTTTATCTACCTTGTATTTTTATACAGGTGCATCCGCATTTTCAGGCGTTGTCCCTATGCATTTGGCGCCTTCCTGGCGCTGGCGCTCAGTTTTACCCTGGTCATACAGGCCCTGGCCAATATGGCAGTAAATGTAAATCTATTCCCGGTAACGGGTGTAACGCTGCCACTGGTAAGCATGGGTGGCAGTTCGTTCATCTTTACCTGTATTGCTATTGGCATTATTCTGAGTGTAGCCAGCAATGTAGAGCAGCTGGAAGGCAATGCAGTGCCGGCAGCAGTAAAAGAAAAAGAAGAGGAGGGTGATGATGAATAAAAAAGTGATCATAGCAGGCGGGGGTACGGGTGGTCATATCTTCCCGGCCATTGCCATTGCCAATGCACTGAAAGAAAAAGAACCCGGCATAGAGATATTATTTATAGGCGCCAAAGGAAAAATGGAAATGGAAAAAGTGCCGCAGGCGGGTTATCCCATAAAAGGAATTGATATAGCGGGCTTTAACAGGAGTTCTTTGATCAGCAATATTGGATTGCCCTTTAAATTGGTAAAGAGTTATTTCCAGGTACGCAGCATAGTGGCAGAATTCATGCCCGATGCAGTGGTAGGCGTAGGTGGTTATTCCAGTTTTCCGGTATTACGTTTTGCACAGAGCAAGGGCATTCCCACCTGTATTCATGAAAGTAATTCATTTGCCGGCAAAAGCAATAAGATGCTGGGGGTAAAAGCCAGCAAAATTTTTGTGGCCAGCGACGGGATGGAGAAGTTTTTTCCGGCTGCTAAAATAATGGTAACGGGTAATCCTGTACGCAGCAATATTGTCAACAGCAGGATAAGCAGGGCAGAAGCCATCCGGTTTTTTGGACTGGAGGAAAATAAAAAAACAGTACTGGTTACAGGCGGCAGCCTTGGTGCAAAAGGTATTAACGAAGCTATTGACGCGCATATTGATGCATTCTCGCAGCAAAATATCCAACTGGTTTGGCAAACAGGGAAGCCCTATGCCGCAAGGGCCAGGGAAATAACTGCTGGTAAACAGGGTGTATGGGTAAATGATTTTATAGGGCAGATGGAAATGGCCTATGCGGCGGCAGATGCGGTAGTAGCCAGATCAGGCGCCATGTCAATTGCCGAATTATGTGTGGCAAAGAAACCGGTAGTATTTGTACCCTATCCTTTTGCGGCAGAAGATCACCAGACGGTAAATGCACAACACCTGGTAAATAAAAATGCCGGACTGCTGGTCAAAGACAGCGACGCGAAGGAAAAGCTGGTGACGGCTATTATTGCCCTGGTAAAAGATGAGCAGCAGCAGCAGCAATTAAAAGAAAATATAGCCGCATTGGCAGTAATGGACGCGGATAAAAGAATTGCGGCGGAGGTATTGAAGTTGATTGAGTCGTGAGTCGTGAGTCGTGAGTCGTGAGTCGTGAGTCGTGAGTCGTGAGTCGTGAGTCGTGAGTCGTGAGTCGTGAGTCGTGAAAAAATAACTGGACAAGTTATAAAGTTTCCGCCACTCCGCCATTGTTGGTCTTATGACCAACAATCTTAAATAACGCAATTTCAGTTTTGGGGAGAAAACAGGAAATTTAACCAGGATAGCACTTAGAGCAGAATAAAATGGCTGAAAAGAACATCATAGAGGATATTATTAATGGACAGTCAAACACTGCTGTCATCTATTTTATTGGAATAGGTGGTATTGGTATGAGTGCTTTGGCAAGGTATTTTTTGTCTAAGGGCTGTAGCGTAAGTGGTTACGATAAAACAGCTACTCCCCTTACAAAAAAGCTGGAAGCGGAAGGCATGTCCATTCATTATGAAGACAATATTGCATTGCTGCCCAAAGAAATGCAGCTGGTGGTATATACGCCTGCGGTACCAAAAGATCACAAAGAGCTGGCATGGTGTAAACAAAATGGCGTACCTGTACTAAAACGCAGTGAAGTGCTGGGCCTAATCAGCAAAAGTTCCTTTAATATATGTATTGGCGGCACACATGGTAAAACCACCATGACCACCATGATTGCACACCTGCTAAGGGCTACCGGCTACGGCTGCAACGCTTTCCTGGGAGGCATTTCGGTGAATTATAATACCAATTTCTGGAGTAGCGAACGCAATGTATGCGTTATTGAAGCAGACGAATATGACCGCAGTTTCCTGCAGCTGAGCCCGGACATTGCCATCATTAGTTCTATGGATCCAGATCACCTGGACATCTATGGCACCGAAGAAGCTTTGCAGGAAGCATTTGTGGCTTTTGGTTCTAAAGTAAAGCCCGGTGGCATATTGCTGAATAAGTTTGGACTAAAGCGTGGCATCGATTTAAAAGCCGACAGGCATTTTACTTATAGCCGCCAGAATGAAAGTGCCGATTGTTACGCGGCCAATATCCGTTTAACCAACGGGGGCTACCATTTTGATGTGATGATGAAAGACAGCATGCTTTCAGACCTGGTATTGCACATGGGCGGCATGCACAATGTAGAAAATGCAGTGGCAGCCATCACCGTAGCGCATCTATTGGGTATTGACCATGCAAAAATTAAAGAAGCCCTGGCTGCTTTTAAAGGCATCAAAAGAAGGTTTGAATACGTGATACCACCTGCTGAGACCAGCGAAAAAGGGGGTGTGATTTTTATTGATGACTACGCACATCACCCTGCAGAACTGAAGGCCCTGATCAGCGGTGCCAAAGCACTTTTTAGCGGCAAAAAATGTACGGTGATTTTTCAGCCGCACCTTTTTTCAAGGACAAGAGACCTGGCAGAAGGTTTTGCGGAGAGCCTTGATTTAGCGGATGAGGTAATATTGTTGCCCATCTATCCTGCGCGGGAGTTGCCTATAGAAGGCGTAAGCAGTGATATCATACTGGAGCGTATGACCAGCAGCAATAAAAAAATACTGGGTAAAGAGGCGTTGCTTCAATATATACAGCAGCATTTTGTGCCGGGATTGAACGATGAGTTTACCGAAGTGTTGATCACCGCCGGGGCTGGCGATATTGATGCCCTGGTACAGCCCATAAAAGAGATATTGGAAAAGAGATGACCATCAAAAGAAATATCAGGAAGTTGCTCCTGCTGTCAGTAGTACTGGTGGCCGGGGCAGGCCTATTGGTCTTGCTGATTGCCGCCATCAACAAAAAAAATCACCAGCATTGCACCGGGGTAGACATTGCTATCCATGGTAATGGAAAGTCACAGTTTCTCAGTAAGCCGGAGGTCATGAATTTGATTGCTCCTGATAAGACCAACACGCCCCGCGGAAAATTGCTGGTTTCTTTCGATCTTAAGAAAATGGAAGCGGCGCTGAAGCAAAATGTCTGGATAAAGGATGCGCAGTTATTTTTTGACAATAACGGCATGTTGCGGGTAAGCGTAGAGGAAAGATGGCCGGTGGCAAGAATATTTACGGTAAACGGTAATAGTTTTTACATAGATAGCAGTGGCCGCCGCCTGCCGTTAAACAGCAGGATGACCATCAAATTACCGGTATTCAGCAATTTTCCGGTAGATACGGAAAACCTGCATGGCGCAGACAGCATACTGATGCAGCAGGTAAAGCAATTAAGCGCTTTCATTCTTAGCGAGCCTTTCTGGATGGCGCAGATAGGGCAGGTAGATATTACGGCTTACCGGAATTTTGAGATGAGTCCGGTTATTGGCAGGCATATTATTGCTTTCGGGGATGGTACAGATTACGAGCAGAAATTTCACCGGCTCTTCCTGTTTTACCAGCAGGTAGGTGCAAAAGTTGGACTGGATAAATACAGCGTCATAAATGTGCAGTACGACAAGCAGGTGGTAGCCACCCGGAAAGGCATTGCCGGTAAAATTGACTCATTGCAGGCATTGAAAAATATTCAGCAGCTCATTGATGCATCGAAGCAATTACAGAATGATACGCTATCCACAACGGTGGATAATAATATTGCTGCAAATGCTGCGCCTTCGCCAACTTTAACGATTTTAAAAGATCGCCGTGAAAATGCAGCAGCAAAAGATTCGTTGAATAAAGTTCCAGCCTCAACTCATCCAACATCTCTGAAAAACCGGGCTGTATCGCCCCCTGAAAAAACAAAACAACCTAAAGCCTTGATGAAAAAACTGCCTAAGGGATAAACATTAACAACTAAAAACAAACATACATCTATGAACAATGAACAACCAATTATAGTGGGGCTGGATATAGGCACCACAAAGATTGCCTGTATTGCCGGCCGTAAGAATGAATATGGCAAACTGGAAATTGTAGGCTTTGGCCGCGCCAACAGCAACGGCGTAAAACATGGCCAGGTGCTGAACATTGATGAAACCATCAAGGCTATCCGCGCAGCGCTTGACAATTGTATGGCGTCCACAACCGGTATTGACTGCCAGGAAGTATACGTGGGCATTGCAGGCCACCATATCAAAAGCCTGCAGACACGCGGCGATATTGTTCGTAAAGACACCAATGAAGA
>JANPGT010001093.1:0-2568 GCA_031424135.1 Chitinophagaceae bacterium | reverse complement strand
ATTCTGAAAAACCTGCTCTCCAACTCGTTTAAGTTTACAGAGAAAGGGGAAGTTAAACTTCGCATTTATGAGGCGAAGAAAAACTGGAAGCCGGGCAATCCGAATCTGGACAATGCAGAAAAAGTGGTGGCCTTTGCTATTAGTGATACCGGCATAGGTATACCGCAGGAAAAACAAAATATCATCTTTGAAGCATTTCAGCAGGCAGAGGGTTCTACCAGCCGTAAATACGGCGGAACAGGATTGGGACTGTCGATAAGCCGGGGGCTGGCCGACCTGCTGGGCGGCACCATTGAACTGGAAAGTAATCCTTCCATGGGCAGTGTATTTACCCTTTTTCTTCCGGTAGTAGATTCTATTACGGCCAGTATTCCCAAAAGTTTGCCTGAGGGCCACCCGTCATACCATAATTATCAACTGGTACATGAGTCCGGTGCAATTGATTCACTGTTGCACTCATTGCGTATCACAACAGAAGGCAGTGATGCCAGGAACCTCGGCGTGGTCAGCGAAATGATCAATGACACCGGGGATGACAGGGCTGCTGTTCAACCGGGCGATAAAGTGCTGCTTATTGTTGAAGACGATCTGCGTTTTGGAAAAATACTGATTGAAAAAGCGCATGAAAACGGGCTTAAAGCGATTATAGCTGTCAGCTATATAGAAGTGTTCGATTTTATTAACCGTTTCAATCCAATATCCATTACACTGGATGTAAAACTGCCCGACACCAGTGGTTGGAAAGTACTTGACCTCTTAAGGAATGATCTTAATTACCGCCATATTCCAATCCACCTGATATCCGGCGAAGAGAACCGGCAACTGGCATTGAAACGCGGTGCCAGGAGTTTTTTGTTAAAACCCCTGAGCAATGCTGCCATTGACGCTTTGTTTGAAGACATTCTTGTATTTGCTTCCAGTGCACAAAAACGGATTCTCATTGTTGAAGACAACGAACTGGAATCTTCACAGATAGCTGGTATGCTGGACAATGAGGTCATGAAAACGGATATTGCTTCCACAGGAAAGGCGGCCATGGTGCAGCTGGCAAAACATGACTATGATTGTATCATTCTCGATTACAGCCTGCCGGATGTATCAGGTGCCGATATGGTGCAGCAGATAGACGCCGGTAAACAGGCATTGACGCCTGTAATTGTTTACTCGGCCAGGGATTTTACCAAGCATGAATTGGGTTTTATCAATAACACCACCAACAGTGTACTTTCAAAGGGGGTTAATTCGCTGGAAAATTTACTGGAAGAAACCGTTCTGCGTTTGCATGTTAATCACCAGCTGCTGCCGGCGGATAAAAGAAGGCTGATTGAAAATATCCGCATGAAGGAAGATATTCTGATGGGTAAAAATATACTGGTGGTAGACGATGATGTGCGGAATCTTTTCGCCCTTACTACGGTTTTTGAGCGTTACAATATAAATGTCACAACAGCTGAAAGCGGAAGGGATGCCATCCAGCTCATCAATGATGAAAAGATTAAAACAGATATGGTATTGATGGATATCATGATGCCGGAAATGGACGGGTATGAAACCATGCAGAAGATAAGACGTGAACACAAGAACAGCTCACTTCCCATTATTGCGGTTACTGCCAAAGCTATGAAAGGAGATCGGCAGAAATGTATAGAAGCAGGTGCTTCTGATTATATCACCAAACCATTAAAGATCGACCAGCTGCTTTCGCTGATGCGTATCTGGTTTTATAAATAATTAAGGAAGAATGTCGCAAAAAATATTACTGATAGACGACCGGGAAGATAACCTGTTTTCTCTTGAAACCATCCTGGAACCAGACGGGTATGAATTTGTAAAAGCGAATTCCGGAACGCAGGCGCTGAAGATACTGCTGAATGAATTTGATTTTGCACTGATCCTGATGGATGTTAAAATGCCCAACCTGAATGGCTTTGAAACAGCTGCCCTGATATTTGAGCGGGAGAAACTTAGGCATATCCCCGTTATTTTCATCACTGCGAATCTGTATGGTGAAGAGAATATGCTGAAGGGCTACCGTTCCGGCGCGATTGATTATATCAGCAAGCCGGTGAATCCTGAACTGCTGAGGGTCAAAGTCGCAGTTTTTGTGGATCTCTACAAAAAAACACAGCAATTGGTCATGCAGGAACAAAAAATACTCTCTATCAATAAAAACCTGCAGAATGAGATTCGGGAACGTATTGCCTCCGAAGAAAAAATTATTGATTTAAACCGGCAATTGATCAAAAATATAGACGGGCTGGAAAAGGCCAATAAAGAGCTTGACAGGTTTGCCTTTATGGCTTCTCACGACCTGCAGGAGCCGCTGCGGAAAATCCGTACTTTCAGTGAACGGTTTTACACCAAATATGAAGGTGCAATTGAACAGGAAGGGTTGCAGGATATTCAGCGTATCCGGAAATCAGCCGACCGGATGCAGCGTCTTATCAATGATATCCTGGAGTTCTCCAAGCTGAATGTAAGTGCCGACAGTTTTGAACAAACGGACATGAATGGACTGGTGAATGAAGTTGTGGACGACCTGCAGCACGTAATACAGGATAAAAAAGC
>JANPGT010001092.1:0-1948 GCA_031424135.1 Chitinophagaceae bacterium | reverse complement strand
TATACACACTTTCCAGGCGTGCTCCTTCAACCACTCGGACAACTCTCCTTTTTTAACGGGCTGCAAAAATACGGTTCCGGCGCCTAGTTGCCGAATATTTAACTGATTAATATTTTGCAGCAGCGCAACTACAGCAGCGCAACAATATATGCAAGCCCAGCGGTTAAGGATAATACCATTGATACGCTCCTGTTGCATCCACAATTTCCTTAACTTCAGCCACCGCTTGTCTTATCCAACTACTATTCCTGTTCAACATCAACCCATTTAAAAGCATTATAACATGAGTATTAAAAGAAGCGATTTTCTCCGTTTTTCAGCGGCCAGCACCATGATTTTCGGCCTGGGTTCCTTTACCCGCCCCAAACGCAGTCCGCTGGATGCGCTGCAACCCATGACCGCCGATATTACCCCCATCAGCACCGAAGAAAGGCTTACCCGCATTGCCAAAGCCAGAAAATTAATGGCCGAAACCAAGATAGAAGCCATCATACTGGATTCAGGTACCTCGCTGAAATATTTTACCGGCATCAGCTGGTGGCCCAGCGAACGCACTATGGTAGCTATTATTCCCGCCAAAGGCGATATCACCTACGTAAGCCCGGCTTTTGAGGCCGACCGCCTGCGCCAGCTGATTAAAATAGGCAAAGACGTACAAACCTGGGAGGAACATGAAAGTCCTTATAAACAGATTGTCAGCGCATTAAAGGGATTGGGCATTGAAGGCGGCAATGTCGGCATAGAAGAACGCCTTCGTTTTTTTGTGTATGATGGCATCCGCAAAGAAGCCCCGCAACTTACTTATATTAGTGCCGACCCGGTAACCATCCCCTGCCGGCTCATTAAATCGCCCGCAGAGCTGGCCCTGATGCAAAAAGCCAATGATATTACCATTGCCGCCTACAAAGTGGGGGTAAGTATGCTGCGCGAAGGCATGAGCCCGGGCGATTTCTCGGAAATCACTTCAGAAGCCCATACCAAGCTGGGGGCCAGCGGTGAAATTGGTGTCAATTTTGGCCAGGCATCTGCTTACCCGCACGGAAGCATTGAACCACAGAAACTTAAAAAAGGAGATATTGTTTTAATGGATGGCGGTTGCCAGGTGCAGGGCTATGCTTCAGACATTAGCCGCACCGTTGTATTTGGCGCGCCGCCCACCAAACGCCAGCTGGATGTGTGGACCGTACAGAAAAACTCGCAGGCTGCTGGTTTTGCAGCCGCTAAAATTGGCGACCCTTGCGAAAACGTAGACATTGCCGCCCGCAAAGTACTGACAGACGCCGGTTTTGGCCCCGGCTACAAAGTGCCGGGTTGCCCGCACCGTACGGGTCATGGTATTGGTATGGATGGCCACGAATGGGGTAATATGGTATTGGGCAACAAACTGCCGCTGCAGGCGGGTATGTGCTTTAGTGTAGAACCTACCATTGCTATTTACGGAGAATTTGGCGTGCGTATAGAAGATTGCGCATATATGACACCGGAAGGACCAAAATGGTTTTCTGTTCCCAGCCCGGCAATAGACAAACCGTTCTTTGCGTAAGAAAGGTATAGGGTATAAGGCTTAGGGTTTTTGCCCGGTCAACTATCATTATCATCTGATAATTCAAATGCTTTTGATTTGCAGATTACACTGCAAATCAAAAGCATTTTATATTCAATAGCACCCGGCACTTATTTCTATACTTAGATATTTGCCTTGAGCGTCACACCCTAGGCCTTATACCTTACACCTTAAATAGCTTTCCCGCATTCTGCGTCGTTATCTCCTCCACTTCCTTTACAGACATATTTTTTACTTCAGCAATTTTTTTTACTACGTGAGACAGGTAGGCGCTTTCATTTCTTTTTCCCCGGAAAGGCACCGGGGTAAGATAGGGCGCATCGGTTTCCAGTACAATTTTATCCAGCGGCAACTGTGCTATTACTGCTGCCAACCCTGAATTTT
>JANPGT010001091.1:0-5943 GCA_031424135.1 Chitinophagaceae bacterium | reverse complement strand
CTGTAAATGCACCGGCATAGGGCGCAAGGCCTGTAGTAGTTCTATGCCCTGCAAACGGCATTTCTTTGTTGGCATATTTTTTAAAGAAAGGATCTTCTTCTGCAATGTCTTTTTTGAGCGTAATACCGGAAGTGTCTTTTACAGCCGGGAATAAAAACTCCCTTCTCGTTAAGTTTTTGTCCATAAAACAGTTTGTAGTCAGTTATTGGCAAGATCAACAACACAAAAAACATGCCTGTAAGAGTAAATGCTTACCAGGCAAATTGCATGTGGCAGCAACAGATCTCTAATACATAAAGTGCTATTCTACCAGCTTTTGAAGGGGTTACGGGTGCAAAAATAGCATTTCCGGCGCATAATAATTGTGAAAACCACAAATAAAAACTGCACATTAAGTCCAGGCTCCAAACATCAGTAAGTGGCTCATAATTAGTTGGTTGTATTAATTTAATATGAAATGTGAGAAATTTATAAATCCCGCTGCAGTAAATCTGGTTCAAAAATGTAATTTTAGCCCGCAGTCTGTTGGATGGTGCATTTCACCAATTGGTTTTTAACACTGATGACTATGCGCAAACTGTGATTACACATAATTCTTCACTTACTACCCCATTAGTATTTACTAAAAGTTAAAAATTGTGTTGTATGTATTCTTATTCATTAATGGAAGCAGGCTGTTATTACCTGGTACAGGAAAAGGAAGATTCGGGCATTGCACTTATCAAAATAAATTTTGAATCTGATCAATGCGTATTTGTTTCAAAGTATGAGGAGATTGAAGTGCAGGAGTGGAAGAAAAAATCAGACAATATTCACGATATTATTGAATTGCTGAGTGATGAAAAAGTAAAGGAGTGGGAGGCTATATTCAACAGCAGCCAGGATGCCTATTATGAGGAAGATGATGAGTAGGGGGTAATGGCAGTAATTGTTTGTGTGTATTCTGCTGCCTTTATGAAAGCAGGATGCTGCTTAAAGGGAAAACAGTATTTATAAATAGACCTGCCCCGGGTAACTGTTTTTTTACAGGACTAAGCCGCTTTCTGTACGGCAATCCATTTTCCTGCAGCAGGAATACACTCCTGCATTTTCTAATTTTCTGATTTACATTTTTGATTCGTTAATTTGCGCCTGCATTAATAGCATAATTTGATTAGCCAGCAGACCATACAGCAGATCCTGAGCCGGATAGATATTATTGATATTGTAGGCGCTTTCGTGAAACTTAAAAAAAGAGGCACCAATTACCTGGGACTATGTCCGTTTCACAACGAGAAGTCCCCTTCTTTTACAGTAAGCCCTGCCAAGGAAATTTACAAATGTTTTGGCTGCGGCCGCAGTGGCAATTCCATCAGCTTTTTAATGGAGCATGAGAAGTACAGCTATGTAGAAGCCCTGCGCTGGCTGGCCAATAAATACAATGTAGAAATTGAAGAGACGGAAACCAGCCCGGAAGTAAAAGCAAAACAGCAGGTGGCAGAAAGCCTGCATATCATTAATGCATTCGGTCAGAAATTTTTCGACAACCAGTTGTTCAACACAGAGGAAGGCAATGATATAGCGCTCAGCTATCTTAAACACCGTGGTTTCAGGGAAGAGATTATTAAGAAATTTCAGATAGGATACTCGCCGGAAGACAGAACGGCATTTACAAAAACGGCATTGGCCAACCAGTTTAACCCGGAATACCTGGTGAAAAGTGGCTTGGTGGCTATGCGCAATGAAGAATTGCAGGACAATTACCGCGGCAGGATCATATTCCCGGTACATAATAACAGCGGTAAAATCATTGGCTTTGGCGCAAGGATTATTAAGAAGAATGACAAGGCGCCGAAATACATCAACACCCCCGAGAATGAGCTCTATGTAAAAAGCAAGATTCTTTACGGGACCTATTTTGCCCGTATGGCCATTGACAAAAGCAATGAATGCCTGCTGGTAGAAGGATATACCGATGTGGTGTCGCTGCACCAGGCAGGGGTGGAGAATGTGGTAGCCAGCGGCGGAACTTCCTTAACACCCGATCAACTGCGCCTTGTAAAAAAATATACCAATAACCTTACTATTATTTATGATGGTGATTCGGCGGGCATTAAAGCTGCGCTGCGTGGACTTGACCTGGCCCTGGAAGAAGGCCTGAATGTAAAATTGGTGCTGATACCCGATAAAGAAGATCCTGACAGTTATGTGAACAAAGTAGGGCCGGTAGCTTTTAAAGAGTTTGTAGAAAAAAATAAGAAAGACTTTGTACTTTTTCAGCTGGAGATTTCGCTGCAGGATGCAGGTGCCGACAGCAGCAAGAAAGCAGCGGTGGTTAACCAGATAGCAGAAACCATTTCAAAAATCAATAAAGCAGAGGATTTTACAAAGCAGCAGGATTATATCCGCCAGTGCTCGCAGTTGCTGCGTATTGATGAAACCGGTTTAAATGTACTGGTGAATAAATTTATACGCGGGCGGGTAGAAAAGGCGGGCAACCGCCAACAGCCTTCTGCTGAACCCGATTTTCCCTATGGGGAGGAAATGCCGCCGGGTGGCGATCCGCATGAGGACGATACCTTCAACCTGTTGTTTGTAGATGAAATGAATGAAAGGGGTATTGTAAGATCGCTGGTAGAGTTTGGTACCAAAGACTGGGATGAAGAAAAGAAAGTAGCAGATTTTTTATTTGAGGAAATGATTGATGAGGAGCTTTTTGATAATAAGCAACTGCTGCGCATTATCCAGACGTATAAGATTTGGTACGATGAAAAGCTGGAGCCAACAGCCAAAAATTTCCTGTACCATGAAGATCAGCAGCTGAGTACACTGGTAGTGTCCATTATGGATGTGCAGCATGAGCTGAGCGAAAAATGGAAGTCTGAATTTGAAATGGCAGTACCAACACGCGAAGATACTTACCGCGAAGAAGTAGTATCAACACTCAAATACCTTAAGATACGCAAGATAAAGCGGATGATAGAACAGAACCAGCAGGATATGCAGCAGCCGCATACCCAGGAAGAGCTGATGATGCTGCTGCAAACGCATGTTCACTTAAAAGAAATGCAGAGAAGCATATTGGATAAACTGGGTACAGTAATATTGCGGTAGACAAAAAACATTACTTTTCACAATCCTGCACGGAGATTTCATGTACTGCGCTACAAATCTTCATAAAGCCCCAGCCTGTTTTGCAATTGTATATTGCGCGCCTGCATCTCCTGTATCTTTTCAAGCAGGTGGGTGATGGCTTCAATACCTTCAATGTTAATGTCAAGGTCATAATGCAGCCGCACAAACTTCTCCAGTTCCTCCAACTGGCTTTCTTTAAAGTAGCGTTCTTCGTGTATATGGGTAATTTCTACCAGCCCATACTGCTGCAAAGATTCTACAAAAGACAATTCCACACTGTGTGTTATACAGAAATGGTGCACCGGAATCAGTTCATTGCTTTCCATAATGCTTTATTTAAGTGCAGCTAATTGGGTGAACAGCTCTTTTTGTTTTTCGGTAAGATTGACCGGCAGTTTGACTGCAAATACTACATATAAATCACCAAACTGCCCATCGGTTTTGTACACCGGGTAGCCCTTGCCTTTTAAACGCACCTGCGCGCCATTTTGCGTGCCAGGCGCTACTTTTAATTTTAGCTTGCCGGAAAGGGGTTCAATGGTGATGTCTCCGCCCAGTACCGCGGTATAGAGGTCGATTTCCGCGTTCATATACAGATCATTTCCGGAGCGTTTCAAGTTAGTTTCATTTGGAATGGTGAAGGTAATGTAGAGGTCGCCTGCCGGGCCGCCGTTGACACCTGGTGCGCCGTGTCCTTTCAATTTTATCACCTGTCCGTTTTCTACGCCGGCAGGTATGGTTATACGGATGTTTTTGCCATTTACAGTGAGCGTTTGTTGCCGGGTGGTATAGGCATCGCTAAGGCTGAGTTGCAGCGATGCGTTATAATCCTGCCCGCGGAATTTGGCCTGCCTGCCGCGGCTGCCGCTTCCCTGGTTGCCAAACATAGATGAGAAAAAAGAAGAAAAATCATCTTCTTCAAATCCTTCCGCACCGGTTTGACCACCACCAGGGTAAGACCCGTAGCTACCGCCACCGGATTGTCTCGCTTTCTCAAACTGGTCTGAGTGCTGCCAGTCTTTGCCATACTGATCGTACTTCTTCCTTTTTTCAGGATCACTCAGTACTTCATTGGCCTCATTGATTTGCTGAAACGTTTTATGCGCCTCTTTATCGTTGGGGTTTAAATCGGGGTGATGCTTGCGCGCCAGCTTACGGTAAGCTTTTTTGATATCGTCTGCGCTTGCATTTTTAGTAAGGCCCAGCACCTGGTAATAGTCTATAAATGCCATAGCGCAAATTTACAGCAAATCAGTTAATTGAAATTTTATTACCCTGTATGCAGATATCCCCGTATATCCAGGCAACCAGCGCTAATGGCTTTCACCGCTCAAAGGCTGAAAAAAAGGCAGCAACTTTTCCTGCAGCTCCTTAGGCATGGCCACTTTTTCGCGGGTGGCAGCGCTGATGAAATACAAAACAACTTTGCCAACGGTAAGCAGGCTGCCGGCTTCATTGTACACCTCGTGTTCAAAGCTTATCTTATGGCCAGCGGGCATTTCCTTTAATATTACTTTAACGGTGAGCAAATCATCGTAATGTGCCGGCCGCAAATATTTACAGTGCAGTTCTGTAATGGGCATATAGGTGCCCAGGGTTTCCATGTTTTTATAAGTAAAACCCAGTTGGCGGATGGCTTCTGCCCGCGCCACTTCAAAATACTGCGCATAATTGCCATGGTACACCACATTCATCTGGTCTGTTTCTGCGTAGCGAACCCTTACCTGCGTACTTGATTCAAACATTTTTTAGCTTTTAGCTGGCAGCTGTTCAAAATTATTTGTTAATTAATCCATCTGCACTGGCCTTGCCCGGACCACATAAAAGAATGGCAAGAAAGCAGGAAAGGAAGAGTGCAGCATTAGCCGTTTTGCCAAATATATCTCCATGGCCCACTTTAATTACCACAACGCTCATGGCAATTACCAGCGGTATAACCGCCAGCCTGGTAAACAAACCAAGTACTACAAACATGCCGCAAAAAAACTCTGCAAATATCACCAGAGAGAGGGAGAGCGTGCTTCCTATGCCCATGAAATTCATAAATACGTTCTTCTTCTCTGCAAAATGAATCAGTTTGTCGTAGCCATACGGAATAATCAATGCGCCCGCGCCGGCTCTCAGTACCAGCATCGCAAGATTAAATGCCCAGTCGCGGTAAGCTACAGATAGTAATTTTTTCATCCTCTTATTTCAGTTTTTTCAAAAGTAAGTGCTTGGTTCGAATTAGAATGAAATGTTAATCCTTGTACTTATCCACAGGTGTTTGGAACGATGTTTGGTTAAAGTAAAAATAATTAGAAACTTTAGCGCGTTGTAAACCCTGCAACTCATTCATCTCATGAAGAAACTTCTTAGTACCGTATTAGCCAGTGCCTCGTTCTTTATTGCTACCGCGCAGCAGACCCGTGTCATTGCAGATCCGCAGGCTACACTGAAAGAGGCCAAAGAGTATTTTCAGAATGGGGCTTACAGCCTTGCCTATCCCTTGTTCAAAGATTTGAACCTATACCTGCGCGAAGCAGATAAAACAGACAGGGCGCTCAGCTACCAGGAGATAAAATACTACAGCATTGTTTGCGCATTGAAGCAAAATGAAGCTACTGCCACTGATCTTGCCAGCAACTTTATAGCAACCGAAGACAATACCGCCCGGGTGCAGATGATGCGTTTTCACCTGGCCGAGTTTTATTTCCGCAAAAAGAATTTCTACCAGGCCATTGCCAACTATGAAAAAACAAGCATTGAGCACCTGAGCAATGAAGAGATTGCAGATATGAAGTTTCACCAGGGTTATTCGTATTTTAACCTGCAGCGTTTTGATAAGGC
>JANPGT010001090.1:0-1578 GCA_031424135.1 Chitinophagaceae bacterium | reverse complement strand
TGCCAATGTATTTATCTTCCATTTCATTCAGTGAAAAGGATTTTAACGGGGCTTTAGGCATGTTGCTATTTTTTTTTTGACGCATGCGTTCTTCAATAAAAAAACCCGGCTCAATAAGAGGCAGGCTGTACATCATTTAGTGGAGTGGCGCTATTTATTATCATAGAATTCCTTTGGTAAGCCAACCTTGTCAATTAGTGCCTTCATTTCATTGGCTTTTTTGACGAAAAAAGGATCATTCCCGTAATTGCGGACTAACGGATCAATAATGCCCTGTATTTTTTTGTTTGTTGATTTCTTATTTTTTGTCGTTTTCGGCATATACCAAATTTACAAATTATCTGCGGTGTATCAAAAAAGCCCTGTATTCTTTTTGCAATGTAAATGGTTTCCAGTCACCATCCTGAAGCCCAAAAACAAGAAATTCGCTGCTGATTTCCTTCCAGTGATTGGTAATTCCCATCCTGTAAAGCCGGGTTCTGGAAATAGTACTGCCTTTTATACCAATCCACGCTTTTTTGTTTTTAATTGTAAAGTCCTGTACTATGGATGCTACCGTTGCCAATACTTTGCGGCTGTCATTATTATTTGTTACAATTAAGTCATTTATAGCGCCCATTCCTTCATCAAAATCACCAAATCCCAAATTGAACAATTGGGTTGCTATTTGAGTAAACCTTACTACTTTCTTAATCTCCCCTTTGGGTCCGGAACTGATGAATTCATAATCAAGGAAATTAGCATTTATTTTGTATGAATAACGGGGTAACTGCATTTGCAAAATAAATATACCCTGCAAAAAACACTTCCCGCCCGTGTTTTCCTCACTACTTTATGCTTTTTTTCTCCCTTTTATTTTTCCTAATTTACGCATGCAACGCCTCGCCATCCCCGCTTGTCAAACCCAAAAACTGCCTATGCTACGGCCCCTCCTATATCTATTGCTGGCCCTCGCCCTGCTGGGTGTGGCCTGTTCCAAAAGCAATAACAGCAGCGAAAGCGCCCTTTACGGCACCTGGGTAAAGGGGCCCAACGTGGGCGATACCCTGTATTTTTTACGGAAGGATGGCAAGAACATCATGCGCAGCAACCAGTCTTTTAATCCCTCGCTTACAGCCTGGACAGAATGGGAATATTTTTTCAAAGACGGACAACTCTCTGTTGTATTGGGGGCAGGTACACAGGCCCGCCTGCTAAACAGTTTTACCTGGGTAGAAGCGGGTAGAAAGTTCGACATTCTGGGCTACCAGGTGTTCATGTTCATGTCTTCTTCTGTAACGCATTTTGTATATACCAAGGTGGGTTAAGTTGGTGAGATTCCTGCCTGCGCAGGAATGACGGCTGGTTACCAACACCTATTCTCACGTCTATGTTGGTTCTTATAACTATCAAGATGGAGGCGGCTGATTAAAAGTTGTTGGTGAAAACACCAACAACGGCGAAACAAGCTTATGAATGACAAGCTGAGCCGTCCCTTGCAATATCCATATTTTGCAGCTGCGTAAAAGGGCGACCCGGGCTGAGCGTTCTCCCGAAATTTCACGACCCAATTGAGCCGTTCATACCTAAACCACATTG
>JANPGT010001089.1:0-3125 GCA_031424135.1 Chitinophagaceae bacterium | reverse complement strand
AGGTGCAGTAATCAACCCTGGCTACGTCCAGGTGTTTTGTAAAAGTGAGATCGCCTTCTGTTTTTAAAATGGCGAAAATATTTACCAGGCCGTCGCGGATATAATTCCATTCGCGCATATCATAGCTCACACTTTCCCAATAAGTATCCCTTCCGTTTTTATCCATGATGGGAACCGAATAAGTGTAATGCAGCAGGTCGCGGTAAGCCACCGGTAATTTTACTTCACGGCCGTGCAGTTTCAGGTAGGCACGCAGCTGGTCGTTGACCGGAAACATGGGCTTTTTGCGCGAAGGCCTGTCGGGCTCATTCTTTGATACCGCATTTAATTGTTCGCCAAAACTCATGGTATGAAGTTAAGGGAATAAGAATTCTTAGTTCTTAGTTCTTAGTTCTTAGTTCTTAGTTCGGAGTTCGGAGTTCGGAGTTCGGAGTTCGGAGTTCGGAGTTCGGAGTTCGGAGTTATTGAAAAGTGAACAGTAAGTTACACAAAAGAACCAGGAACTAAGAACTGAGAACTTTGAACTGGAGTTCTTGAAAATAGGCCGTCGCCAGCAACAGCCTGCTGCCGTACCAGCTGAACATTTCGCCATCTACCAGTTGAATGATAGTGCCGGGCAATTGTTCTTGCAGTACCTGCAGGTGTTTTTGCTGAAAAGGAAACGGTTCAGAAGAAAGCAGCAGCAACTGGCAACCGCCCTGTTGCAGTTCTTCTATGCTGGTGACAGGGTAACGTTGCTGTTGTGCAAACATATTGCTGAAGCCGCACCGCGTAAGCATATCATGAATAAAGGTATCGCCACCAACGGTCATGTAAGGTTCCTGCCAGATAAGGTAGGCGGTGCGGATGCCAGCATTGTACACAGGTAATAAGTCCTTAAATCCCTGTTCTGCATGGTATATGATGGAGGCTGCTTTTTCGCTGGTGCCGGTGATGGCGCCCACGGCAGCAATCATCTGTATTGCCTGCTGCAGGTTGCCAATATCGCTTGTCCACACCGGAAAATCTTTTGCCAGTTCCGCTACTTCATTTTTCAGGTTTTCTTCCTTATTGGCAATGATTAGATCCGGCGCCAGGGATTTTAGCTGTTCCAGGTGTATTGCTTTTGGGCCGCCAATTCTTGTTTTTTGCCGGAACCATATATCAGGATGCACGCAGAATTTTGTAATGCCCACTACGCGTTCGTTTAGTCCCAGGTCATACAATAATTCTGTTTGAGAGGGCACCAGCGAAACAATTCGCCGGGGTGCTGTTTCCAGTGTAATACTGTTACCGGTTTGGTCTGTATAGATAGCCATGGAACCTGCTTTTGTGCAAAGTACAGTAATTAGTTAACCCTCAAAAAGTAGAATTGGTGGAGTTGAAGTCACAGTAGTACAAAAGCTGTATCAGGGTACTATTGCCGAAATCGGGCTGTTTTCCCTGCCCGACTGCGTTGTTCAGGCGGGGATTTCGGCTGGCTTTTTTGCGATACTTTTTTTCCATAAAAAA
This sequence comes from Chitinophagaceae bacterium, assembly GCA_031424135.1. Lineage (GTDB taxonomy): Bacteria > Bacteroidota > Bacteroidia > Chitinophagales > Chitinophagaceae > JACMLD01. Next base: position 1,634 of record JANPGT010001089.1, on the reverse strand, counting down.
AGTATCAAACAGCTTTTTGAAAAAACGTCTTCTGCAAGACTTATAGTTGTTCTATAAATAAACTGGAAGTTTTTTGACCATATTATTAATGAATAGACAGTGGTATAAATTCTTTCAGACTTTTTGAGGGACGACTAATTAATTAGCTGGAGCAGCAAGACCTATAGGATAAACAGCGCTGTAAGCGGGCGCGGCAAACCTTATAGGTCTTTAACCTGCATCCATCAACAAAACGGCCTATTATAAAAGAGGAAGCAAAGCAAAAAGGAGGGTGGAGTGGGGTTGAAAACTCTTTTGCCTCCTGCCAAATATTGATTCGGCAGGAGGGTACTGGAGATTAAAAGGATTGTTTTTCAGCGATAATTGGATATCGTTTTTCTAAGGATAAGGTTTTGTTTTTCATTTTCAGAAAAACGGGCTAATCTTTTGGATATGGACGGTTAGTTCCAGGGATACGGATTTTAATACGGGTTCTTTTCAGGATGTTGGATGGTTCTTCTTAGGACGTTGGGCGGTTTTTTCAGGATTCAGGATACTTTAAACAGGACTATGGTCAAAAAAATTGGATAAAAAGAAAGTTGACTGATACTGGATTTTTTAGGATCTTCTTAGGTATTGGTATTGGATATCGAATTTCTTGAAACGGCATTTAAGGGATATTGGATTCGAATACCAATCAACTTCTGATACAAAAGTATATACCACGAAGCGGGTATACAAGAGCGCTTTTAACCGATCTTTAACCTTCGGATTACAACCGTGCTCTAGTACAATAACCAGTATGCAGCTAGTAAAATTACGATCCTCCATAAAGCCTTCTTTCTTAAACGAATATTGTACTTAGCGCCTTAAATGAAGATGGATGCAGGGTTGGCTGCATCCATCTTCATAAACCGCTTATGATACTTATTATTTGCTAAGGGCATCCAGCACATCGTACTTAGTAACAATGTGGAAATTACCCGTATCGTCCTTGCTCAAAACCGCGCCATTTTCTTTATTGATCAGGGTACTTAATTTTTCCACCGGGGTGCTGAAATCAACCACCGGGAAGCCGGGCTCGATAACAGATGCTACGGTAGCGGTTTTTATATCCGGGTTGGAGAATACTTTCTGAAACAATCCATTCTCGCTGATGGCCCCAACGATGTTGCCCTTGCTCATTACGGGGATGTGTTCAATATCATATTTCTTCATCAGCGCTACCGCGTCTGATACGGTATGCTCCGGTTCTACAAATACTAATTTCTGCCTGGCCGCCCTTCCGTTTACAATGTCTTTAAATGTTTTCACATCCAGGAAACCGCGTTCCATCATCCACTGGTCGTTATAAATTTTGCCTACATACCTGCTGCCATGATCGTGAAAAATCAATACTACCAGGTCATCTTTTTTCAACTGGTCTTTCAGCTGCAGCATTCCCTGTAAACAGCTGCCGGCACTGTAGCCGCAAAACAGCCCCTCTTCCTTTGCAATGCGCCTGGCCATTACCGCGCCATCTTTATCGGTGACTTTTGTAAAAGCGTCTATCCATTGCATATCGTAATTGGCAGGTACAAAGTCTTCCCCAAATCCTTCACTGATATATGGGTATACTTCTTTCTGGTCCAGCTCACCGGTTTCAAAATATTTTT
>JANPGT010001088.1:0-2317 GCA_031424135.1 Chitinophagaceae bacterium | reverse complement strand
GTCGTTTTTCGCGCAGGGCTAACAGAGAAAAAGAGACAAGGCGTAAGTAGACAAATAGCAAAGTTCTTACCGGCATATTGACGGGCACAGAAAAATATCGGCAACAGGCCATTTCTTCTCTTTTTCTCTGTCAGCTCTGTGCGCCATTTTTGCCGGCGTAAGCCTCTTTTTCTCCCTGTTCTCTTAGCCCTAGAGCGAAGATCGAAGCGTTAAATGAAATGGTATAGCAATATGCTGTTTAGAATTGTCCAATACCAGTTGTGCAGCTTTTTCACCCATCATCTGAAAATCAGTAGAGATGGTGGTAATGCCGTTGAGAATGATTTTTTTCATGGGGGTTTCATTGTAAGAAATCACGCCTACATGTTTGCCCACTTTCATTTTGGTGGCCAGTATTTTTTCAATCAGCATCACCAGGTCATTTTCCATCAGGTTAATATAGGCTTCTCCTTCTTTGATGGGCTCATTGGTAATATCGTGTACTACCTTTCCATTAAATGCATACTGGTGGCAGAACTGGTAAAATCCTTTCAGTATTTCCTGCGGGTGGTAGGTATACGCAGGGAAAATAATTTTCAGGGTGTGGTATTTGCTCAGCTGCTCCAATGCCTGTTCCAGCGCATCGTAAATATCTTTTTCAAAATTTTCATATACCGCGCCATATTCGCCCGCTACGCCCGGTACCAATATGTCTAATAATACCAGTTTCTCTTTGGGAATGGTATTAATGATTTCATGCGCGTTGTCGCCCCCATCCATAAAATGCGGTATAATCACATAGTGGGTATAGTCATCTTTTTTATTGGCCAGCAGTTTCTTAAAAAAAGCAAAATCGTTGTTGTAGATATAGAAATCGATGGAAGCGGTTTCTCCCAGCGCAGCCACAAAGGCATCGTAAATAATTTTTTTATGCGGACTCAGTTTGTTAAACAGCAGGAATATCTTCAGTTGCTGGTTTAATTCGGTGGTTTTTACAAAATAGCCCTTTCCCGGTACTGAACCCAGCACCCCAATTTTTTTCAGGTGTTTATAGCCTTTTTCTGCAGTATCTCTGGAAATTTCAAATTCAAAACTTAATTCATTGATGGAGGGTAGAATTTCGTCTTTGCTGAGTTTGCCGGCGGCGATGGCTTTAACAATTGAGTTGGCCAGCTGCAGGTATTTGGGCGTTGCCGAATAGTAATCTATGAACAGGTGCTGGAAAATAGACTCTTTTTTCATTTTTTGCAGGTGATGGGGCTGTTAAATTTTCCCGGGTTCAATGCTAACAACATCCGGGTAAAACAAATCTGTTTTTTACGCAATCGTTCCCACTGTATGAACCAGCGTAAGACGCGGAAAAATTACGAAATTAAATACAAAAACATGATGGTACATGATAGATGAACTGGTGCTATCTGCTACATTTACCCGTCATTTTGCCAGCCATATTGAAAAAAAATACAGAACATGGGTGTTATTCTGGGTGTTATATTCCATTTTATAGGCGGTTTTGCCTCCGGTAGTTTTTATATTCCCTATAAAAGGGTAAAAGGCTGGGCTTGGGAGAGCTACTGGATTGTAGGCGGTCTCTTCTCCTGGTTGATTGTTCCCCCGCTGGCCGCATGGCTTACTATACCGGGTTTTGCAGATATCATACGTCAAACCAGCAGCAGCGCCATTGGGCTTGCTTATTTCTTCGGACTTCTATGGGGTATTGGCGGCCTCACCTACGGACTGGGCGTACGCTACCTCGGCGTTTCGCTGGGCAGCAGCATTATATTGGGACTGTGCATGGTATTTGGCGCACTCATCCCCTCTATTTATTACGACTTTTATCCAAAAGATGGGAAGGACACTTTCAGTATGCTTACAGGCTCTACCTGGGGGCTCACAGTTTTAGGAGGACTTGCGCTCTGCGTGCTGGGCATTGTTTTTTGTGGAAAAGCCGGCACCATGAAGGAGCGGCAACTTTCCGCTGCTGCCACAGACCCGCATGGGTTAAAAGTGTCTACTGAATATAAATTCGGCCTTGGTCTGATGGTATCCATCATATCAGGCGTATTGAGCGCCTGTTTTAATTTTGGACTGGAAGCAGGCAAGCCAATGGCCGAAACAGCCAATATGTTATGGAAAAACGCCCACCCGGGCCAGGGAGAATTTTTATTTCAAAACAATGTTACCTACGTGGTAGTTTTGTGGGGCGGTTTAACTACCAATTTTATCTGGTGCATGATCCTGAATGCCCGCAACAAAACTTTTGGTGATTATACCAATAAACAAACACCCCTGCTGTCCAATTATTTTTTTGCCGCCCTTGCGGGTATTACCTGGTTCC
>JANPGT010001087.1:0-2855 GCA_031424135.1 Chitinophagaceae bacterium | reverse complement strand
ATTGTAATAACTACCAAAAAAGGCAGGGGTACCAACGGTAAAATCCTGCTGGGCTACGACAATAATTTCCGGTTCCAGAAAATTACCAGGTATGCGCAGACGAATAATGATTTCGGCCCCGGCACCAGTAACAATATTCCTTTTACAAGCACCACCACCAATGGCACTTTTACTTCGTTTGGACCGGCATGGAAACCAGGTACTCCTTTTTACGATAACCTGCACAGTTTTTTCCGCACAGGTTTTTCGCAAACCCACAATCTGAATGCTGAATTTGGGACTGACAATATAGGCTTCCGCGTATCCGGCCAGTATTTCGACAGCAAAGGCGTTGTCCCATTCAATACGTACAAAAAATACAACCTGAAGATTTCCAATACCACCAAAATTGGTAAATACATCACCATTACACCGGCTATTGCCTATACAAACGCCAACAACCTCCGTCCGTTGAAAAGCTCGGCCAGCGCTTCTGGTGCCGGGGGCTACCTGGTTGACCTGTATGCCTGGCCCACCAACAATGACATCACCAATTACGAAGACCCCAAAGGCAATAAATTATTGCTGTTTAACCCCACCAACCGCAACGCTGATTATGACAATCCGTTCTGGAGTGCCAAAAACAACAGCAGCGGCGATAAGCTCAACCGCATCATTTCCACACTGGGCATAGACATCAATCCGTTTTCATGGCTATCCATTGCCGGGCGGTTTGGATATGATACGTATAAGAACGACGGGTACATTTTCAACCATCCCAATTCATTCATGCTTACCAGTGCCATTGGCGGCAGCCTGGACAATTATTACCGCACCTACCAGGGATATAACCATACCATTACGGCTACGTTAAAAAAGAAAATAGGCGATTTCTCAGGACGCCTGCTGATGGGTACCATGTGGCAGGATTTTCAGACAAAACAATTTGCGGTGTATGGCACCAACCTGATTGACTCTACCCGGAAAGACAGCAGCAACACAGCCGTAAATACAAGAAGGCGTTTACTGAGAAATTATTATGGTGAGCCCAACGTAAATATTTTCCGTGAACTGGCTTATTTCGCTGAAGCATCTGTAGGATATAAAAATGTTGTTTTTCTTTCTTACTCACACCGCTTTGAATCTGCCTCCCCCATTCCAAAAATAAACAGGAACTATAATTACCCGGGGGCCAGTCTTAGTGTAATTGTTTCTGACATCATTCCAAATTTTGCCAAACAAAAAGTGATTGACTATTTCAAAGTACGCGGGTCACTGGCCAATACTGCCAGGCTGAATGATCCCTATTCCAACCAATCGTTTTTTGTAAATAATTTCAGCAGTACCACATTGCCGGTAACTTATACGTATGGCTTCACAAATGCCAACCCCTACCTTACGCCAGAAAGGCAAAAGACCTATGAACTGGGGCTGGAGCTAAGAATGCTGAACAGCAGGGTAATGCTGGAAGCGGCTTACTACAACACACTTTGTACCAACCAGATTGCCCAGGGCTACCGCGCCAGTTACGCTACCGGCTATATATTAAATACCCAAAATGCTGCATCGCTGCGTAACCAGGGCATTGAATTAACCCTGAACCTGAACCCCATCAAAAAAACTGACCTGAACTGGAACATCAGTTTCAATTTCAACCATATGTGGAGCAAGGTGCTGACCCTGCCGGAATCCATTGGTATTTTGAACGACTACTATAACTCAGACACCTATATCTCCAATGTAAGAGGTGGCCTTATAAGAGGTTTTTCTACCGGCACCATCACCGGCTCTACTTATCAAAGAAATAACAACGGGCAGATAGTCATCAATCCTTCAACAGGTGTGCCTTTAATAAATACAGGCAACCAGTTAATTGCAGACAGAACGCCTGATTTTACTTTGGGAACGCTGAATACCTTCCGCTATAAAAACTGGAGCCTTAGTTTTCTGTGGGATTTGAAAGTGGGCGGGGATATTTATAACGGTACCGATCAACTGCTCACCAATCTGGGGAAAAGTGTAAGAACAGCAGACCGCGCCACAGCACGTGTAATACAGGGGGTGCTTGACGATGCCAATAAAAATACAGCTACCCCTACAGTAAACACGCTGGCCATTGTACCCATGTACCAGAGCGCATATTACACCGGCCTGCCCGATGAAGAATTTATTCAAAAGGATGTAAACTGGTTCAGGTTAAGAGATTTAACCCTGAGCTATACACTGCCCGTTAAAACAATCAGCGCCTTAAAAGCATTTAAGGGTCTCAGCGTATTTGTAACCGGTAACGACCTTATACTGCTGACGAATTATTATGGGGCAGACCCTGCAGTGAATGCCAATAACCCCGGCACCAACGGTGTAGGCGGCTATGGAATGGATCTTGGCAGCGCCGCTACTCCGCTCAGCTTCAGCTTTGGACTGAGGGCTAACTTTTAATACAATTTTTCAAAGACAAACAAACTTATTATATGCGAAACAATATTCTCCAATCAATTCTTTTTGCTGCGGCCATCAGCATTTTTACATGCTGTCTGCCTTCCTGCTCCAAGAAAATTGACGACGCTTATTTAAACCCCAATGCTCCTGTAGTGGTTCCTATAGAAACCATATTGCCTGGCGTGATTGGGTCTTTTACGGCATTCAACTCCGCCGCGGGTACCAATTACGGCGTGCAGATAGATGATGTTTTACTGGGCCGGTACATCCAGTATTGGGGCTCTACTACCAGCGGCGAGAATTATGGCAGCATGGGTGGCACCATCAACAGCGATAATACCGGCGGTATATGGGCTGCTTTTTACTACGGCCACGGACAAAACGTAAACAGGATCATTCAGTGGGGCACCGAACAGCAAAAATGGGATTATGTGGGT
>JANPGT010001086.1:0-3046 GCA_031424135.1 Chitinophagaceae bacterium | reverse complement strand
AAAAAGCCATCAAACTCTGCCATTTCACCAAAAGCATATACAGAAGGATCGCTGGTTTGCAGGTATTCATTTACCAATACCCCTCTTTTGCATTCCAGCCCGCATTCCCTGGCCAGCTCTGTATTGGGAATGGTACCCACCGCCACCACAATTGCCTGGCAATTGATGGCCAGGCCGCTTTTCAAACGGATGCCTTCAATGCTTGCGCTTCCCAGGAAGCGTTCTATTTCGTCGTTGTAATAAATCTGTACGCCTTTATCGGTCAGCTCTTCGTGCAGCAACTGGCTGCCCAGCGGATCCAGCTGCCGGTCCATTAACCTGGAGATACGCTGTATGATCACCACTTCCACTCCTACTTCCTGCAATGAAGCCGCCAGTTCAATACCCAACAAGCCACCACCTACAATTACCACTTTGCCTTCAGCAGGATCTATATGATGCTTAAAACTGTCTGCATCTGCGCGGCTGCGCATGGTAAATATGCCCTTCAGCGAGGGTACATCCCGCAGCATGGCAGCCCGGCTACCCGTGCTGATGATCAATATATCATAGCTATGAACACCCCCGTTAGTGTCGTGCACTAATTTATTCTCCCTGTCAACTTTTTCTATACTAAGGCCACGGTGCAGGTGAATATTGTACAGGTATTCTTCTTCTGTTTTCATCTTCACCAGTTGCTCCCAGGGCTGTGCGCCGCTGATATAATCCGGCAGCAGCACCCGGTTGTAAAAAGGCTGATTCTCTTTACTGAATACCACTATTTCATCTTCTGTATTTACGGCACGGAAGCTCCTGATAAAACCAAAAGCACCGGCGCCGGCGCCAATAATGACTATCTTTTGTACCGGCTTTCTGTACCGTTGCACCTGTACTGCACTGAATTTAAAATCGGGTTGTTTTGATTTTGGATCGAGTAATTTATTAGTAAGGTTATTGGCGCGGTTTAAATCGCTGTTCAGTATTTTACCCCAGTGCATGGGCAGAAATACCACGCCTTTTTTGATGTCCTCTGAATATTTTGCTTTTACCCTTACTGTCCCGCGTTTATTGGTTACGTCCACCAAATCATTTTCTGCTATTTTTCTGGCAGCTGCATCTTCCGGGTGTATTTCCACAAAAGCTTCACTGATATGCTGTTTCAGTTTATTTACCTTACCTGTCTTGCTCATGGTATGCCACTGGTCGCGGATACGGCCTGTAGTAAGCACCAACGGATGCATTTCATCCGGGCGCTCACTTTCATTGTTATCGGCAAAAGAATGGATAATGGCTTTTTGTGACGGCGTGTAAAATTTTTTATCTGTAAACAACCTTGCTGTACCCTGGCCGGAGGCATTTTTTGGATAAGGCCACTGCACACTGCGCTGCTCCTGTAATACTTCGTAACTGAGACCGCTGATATCGATATTGGTGCCTGATGTTAAAGCGCAATGTTCTGCATAGATGGCGGCTGCATCTTTGTAATCAAAACCATTAAATCCCATTTTCCTTGCAAAGCGGCAGATGATCTCTGCATCGGGCAATGCTTCACCCGGCGCTTTGGTAATTCTATTCAGGTAGCTGATGCGGCGATCGGCATTGGTCATGGTGCCTTCTTTTTCTGCCCAGGAAGCAGCCGGCAATACCACATCTGCATATGCCAGCGTCTCCGGCTTATGGCTCACTTCCTGCACCACTACAAACTTTGCTTTCTTCAATCCGGCTTCCGCCTTTCGTACATCGGGCAGACTGGTGAGCGGGTTGGTGCACAATATCCAGATGGCTTTTAATTTGCCGTCGTTCAGTGCATCAAACATCTCAGTAGCGGTTAATCCCGGTGAAGATTGAATGGTACCCAGCGGCACACGCCAGAATTTTTCTACGGCTGCTCTTTCACCGGCGTCTGCCAGGTTGCGATGCGCCGGCAACAGGTTGGAAAGTCCACCTACTTCTCTTCCGCCCATGGCGTTGGGCTGACCGGTTAATGAAAAAGGTCCTGCGCCGGGTTTACCTATTTGCCCTGTAATCAAATTAAGATTGATCAGTGAAAGATTTTTATTAACGCCAATCACGCTCTGGTTAAGTCCCATGGTCCACATGCTGATAAAAGCTTTGGCGTTACCGATATAAGAAGCTGACAGGCGTATATCAGCTTCCGCTACACCACAAATGGCAGCAGCTTCCGCCACGGTCCTTTCAAAAACCGTTTGTGCATATTTCTCAAACCCTTCTGTATGCTGCTGGATAAACGCCGCATCAATATCGCCTTCTTCAATAAGACAGCGGCCAATGGCATGGTGCAGCACAATGTCTGTTCCCGGGTTCAGCTGCAGGTGCACATCTGCCAGTGCGCAGGTTTGTGTTTTACGCGGATCGCTTACAATAATTTTCAGCGCCGGATTTTTTTCACGGGCTGCTTCTACCCTTCTCCACAAGATGGGGTGACACCAGGCAGGGTTAGCACCCGCCACAAAAATACAGTCCGTCAATTCCAAATCATCGTAACTGATGGGCACGCTGTCTTCACCCAGGCTCATTTTATACGCTACCACCGCACTGCTCATACAGAGGCGCGAGTTGGTATCTATATTATTACTGCCGATAAATCCTTTGATGAGTTTATTTACTACATAATATTCTTCTGTTAAGCATTGGCCGGACGCGTAGAATGCTACGGAGTCGGGGCCATATTTTGCAATGAGTGTTTTAAAAACGGCGGCGGTACGTTCCAGCGCCTCGTCCCAGGAAACCCGCTGCCGGGGCTGGTTTTTAGCATAACGCATTTCTGGATACAGGAGGCGGTCACTTTTATCCATCACCGTATAATGCAGGTTCATGCCCTTGCTGCACAGCATGCCCTTGTTTACCGGATGGTCTTTTTCGCCTTCTACCCGCAGGTTACCATTTTTTTCTTTGTGCAGTACTATGCCGCAGCCAACGCCGCAATAGCAGCAGGTAGTGGTAACCCCGGCGCCCTGGATGGGCGTTTTATCCGTTCTGTTAAGTTGCTTGCTCAAAAGATATAATTGTTTTAAATAACCTGCTTTACAGTACCATGAAATACTCC
>JANPGT010001085.1:0-3971 GCA_031424135.1 Chitinophagaceae bacterium | reverse complement strand
TCTAACCGTCATGGTGCCGTATCTGTAACCCAGTTTGAACTGCTGCCCAAGCCTCCCGACGGCAGAACGGAGTTCATGCCATGGCCATCTTACCCAATGACCCTTAAAATCTCCAGTTCGCACGAGGAAGGTGCTGACAGGAAATGGGCCATTGCCACCAAGGAATTTATTGGAGACGAGAAAGGTCAGCTGAAAGCCCTGAAAATAGTTGACCTGGAATGGAAGACCGGCGCCGACGGACGGGCTGCACAGTTTACAGAGGTAGCGGGCAGCGAGCGCACCATTCCCTGCGAACTAACGTTACTGGCTATGGGCTTTGTGTCTCCGCAGCAGCAGGGTTTGCTGGCAGAGCTGGGGGTAGAGCTGGATGAGCGGGGCAACGTAAAAGCAACAGAGCGGTCTTACCAAACCAATATTCAGAAAATATTTACGGCCGGGGATATGCGCAGAGGCCAGAGCCTGGTGGTATGGGCCATCAGCGAAGGCAGGGAATGCGCCCGGAAGGTGGACGAATTCTTAAGCGGCGGTACATCAATCCTCGAAAGCAAGGACGAAAATCTTTTGCTGGCCCTTTAATAAAGAAATGCCCATAAAAAAGCCACAAAATCTGTGGCTTTTTTATGAATTATCATATTAAACATTTATTTAATGTTAATAATTATTGCTATAAGCCATCATTTTTATGTCATTTTATTGTCAGAATAATTGACAAAAATCAACTTATAAAGTTGCTGTTAATTTTGTAAAACCTGAAGATCAACGACATACAAAAAAACTTTATAAACAGGGACATATTAAACTAATACATGATAAATATTTATATATTAACATTTGAGTTTTATTTGACCATTATTATATATTTTAGCTAAATATTATTAAATGTTTACTTTTCTTATTATTACTTTAACTAAAAACTAATGCAATGATGAAACTGACTTTAAAAAAGGTACTTCCGTTTTTCATTTTAGCAGTCGTTTCTGTTATGGCTATTTTCATTAAGCCAGACAGCATTTTTGACGGCTCTAAAGTTTACAGTGGCTCAGACATTGCGTGGATTATTGTGGCCACCGCAATGGTGTTCATTATGACCCCCGGACTTGCTTTCTTTTACGGCGGTATGGTGCACAGAAAAAATGTGCTTTCAACCATGATTAAAAGCTTTGTGGCCGCAGGCATTGTAAGCATCCTGTGGCTGGTGGTTGGTTTCAGCATGTCTTTCGGCCCCTCTATTAATGGCATCATCGGCAACCCGCTGACTTTCGCCTTTTTTAAAGGCGTATTTTCATCTGCACCATGGCCCGGCGGTCCTTCTATCCCCATGCCATTGTTTGCATTGTTCCAGTTAATGTTCGCTATTATTACTCCCGCACTGGTAGTAGGCGCCGTTGCTGAGCGCGTAAGATTTACCTCTTATGTACTGTTTATTATCCTTTTCTGCGTGTTGATATATTTCCCTGTTGCGCATTGGGCATGGCATCCTGATGGATTCCTGGCTAAAATGGGCGTTCTTGACTTTGCGGGTGGTACGGTTGTACACATCACCGCCGGTTGCGCTGCATTGGCTGGAGCAATTGTACTCAAAAGAAGAAAATCGCATATTGAAAAAGTGGAGATGCACCCGGCCAACGTTCCTTACGTATTGATAGGCACCGGTTTACTGTGGTTTGGCTGGTTTGGCTTCAACGCAGGTTCTGCGCTGGGCGCCAACGACCTAGCAGTTTCTGCTTTTGCTACTACCAACACCGCTGCCGCTTCTGCGGGCCTTACCTGGATGTTCTTTGATGTACTGAGGGGTAAAAAACCTTCCGTACTTGGCTTCTGTATTGGTGCCGTAGTAGGACTGGTAGCCATTACACCCGGTTCTGGTTTTGTAGGAGTTGCCAATAGTGCCTTTATCGGTTTTATAGCCGCCATTATCTCTAACCTGGTTTGCGCATGGAAAGCAAAATCATCACTGGATGATACACTGGACGTATTCCCCTGCCATGGTGTAGGTGGTATCGTTGGTATGCTGCTGACCGGCGTATTTGCACATCATTCTGTAAACAGCGTTGTAGGTTTTGATGCTGCAACAAATGTCAATCACCAGGGACTGCTGTATGGTGGAGACCTGCTGGGACCCCAGTTCATAGGTATGGCCATCGTTGTTACTTATAGCTTCGTGGTATCTTTCATCATATTCAAATTCATCAACTTTGTACTGCCATTGCGTGTAAGCGTAGAAGACGAAGAAATGGGTCTGGACGCTTCACAGCACGATGAAAAATATGTACAGGGAACACTGCTGGTTAAAAACAGCGACTGATTTCATTAACGATTACATCCCATTGCTGCCATATGAACTTAGTAAACATTACTACTACATAGTTCATTCATAAAAAAAGGTATGGTTACATGTTATGCTTCTGACCAAGCTCATATAACCATACCTTTTATTTAACCTTAAAATCAACTGCAATGTTAAGAAAAATCTCCTTTTCTGCAATGGCACTCGTGTGCCTGTCACAAGCCAGCGCACAGGATTCAACAAAGACCGAAGCTCCCGTAAAGACAACTACCATTACCGGTTCAGTGGACGTTTACTACAGATTCAATTTTGCCAACGCAAAAAAACCGCTGGCAACCAATAATGCCACCAGCTTCACCAACTCACACAATTCCTTTGAACTGGGTATGGCATCCGTAAAACTGGTGCATTCTTTCGGAAAAATCAGCGGCGTAGTTGATTTGGGCTTTGGCTCACGCGCAAAGGAATTCTCCTATAATGAAACAGGTATTACACAAGCTGTAAAACAGGCGTATGTAACTTTTGCACCGTCCAGTAAAGTAACGTTTACCGCCGGTAAATTTTCTACCCATGTGGGTTATGAGCTGGTAGATCCCCAGCTGAACCGCAATTACAGCATGAGCTATATGTTCTCTTACGGCCCCTTTACCCATACCGGTTTAAAAATGGACGTAGCCACTTCCGCCACTACCGGCTTTATGATTGGTATTGCAAATCCAACTGACTATATTTCAGCGCCTTTCAATAAGAAATTTGTAATTGCCCAGTTTCATGCGGGTACTGCCAACGGCAAATTTACCGGCTACCTTAATTACGTAGGCGGAAAAGACACCAGCAAAACATCCCAACACCAGGTTGATTTGACCATTCTGAGCAAAATCACCGACAAATTCGGTATCGGATTCAACGGAACCATCAAATCTGTAAAACCCGATGGCGGCAGCAGCGAAAGCTGGAAAGGTGCAGCCATCTACCTGAATGTAGATCCAACGGAAAAATTCGGTTTAACGCTTCGCGCAGAAACTTTCAGTGACAAGAAAAATGTAACCGGCTATTTCGGAACTTCTATTTTCGAAACAACACTCACGCTCAATATCAAACCAGTAGCTGGTTTAATGATTATGCCTGAACTGAGAATAGACAGTGCAAAAGATCCTTACTTTATCAAAAATGACCTTAGCAGCACAAAGGGCACGGCTTCATTCCTGGTGGCCGCTGTCTACAGCTTCTGATAACAAAACACCGCAATACCATACCAATTGCTTAATGTAATACCTTAACAGGGGTAGTCATTTTTAATGAACTACCCCTGTTTTTGCGTACATGCTATTCTGCAGACCGGCACAACCATAGCCATCGATTTTTCCGCTACCTTCTTATTGCGCCTGCCGCCCGGCCGGGCATTCAACCATACCAGGTGGAAAGCAACCTCAAATTACTGTTCCGGAACAATGCCGGAGTTTTACCACCGCCGCCAAAATAACCTTCCACCTTGGGCTGCCGGGACACAGAATTACCGCAGTAAAAAGCCAGCCCGCTGTTTGAAAATTTACTTGAAAACAATGCATTTGATTGATACATATAATAATAAATAATATTTATACATTTTATTATTATTTTGCCAATATATTAGTTCTTTAATGTAAATATTTGCTATTTTTGACATGTTAAGAAAAAATAAAAC
>JANPGT010001084.1:0-1627 GCA_031424135.1 Chitinophagaceae bacterium | reverse complement strand
AAACTGTTTAAAGTACTGGTGTAAAATGCATGTATCTTCCTTACCTTTAAAAGTTATTGTTTGCCAGCATTAATAACCAAAACCGGCCAGCCGGCTGTATCATGAACTCACTCATCATTGTTGCCATTGGAATTGCCGCTGTGCTTTTTTGTATTATCGTGTTGCGTCTTCATGTAGTTATTTCACTGCTCTTTGCAGCGTTGGTTACAAGTATTTTATGTTCTCAAAGCCAGCTCTATCATTATGCTTCCCACAGTGGTATGACAGCTGTTGATGCCAGCAATTTTTCCCTTCAAACCATCGGCACCAGGTTGTCCAATGCATTTGGCAGTACGGCTGCTAAAATCGGTTTGGTGGTGATTTTCGCTTCCATTATCGGTTCAGCGCTCATAAAAAGTGGCGCCGCAGAGCGCATCATCCGCAGTTTACTGAAAGGCGTAGGCGAGAAGAACGCTGCCCTGGCCTTTATATCCGGCAGCTTTTCGCTCGCGATTCCCATATTCATCGATATGGTCTATTTCTTAATGATTCCGCTGGTGAAATCGATGGGTATTCATAACCCCAGGAAATTCAGCCTTTATTTAAGTTGCGGTGTAGGCGGTGGTGTAATGGCCCATGCCATGATTCCCCCCACACCCGGCCCCTCATTTGTAGCCAATGAATTGAATGTTAATCATGGGATAATGATGGGTATGGGACTTATTGTTGGCATTTTCACTATTGCCTGCGGGTACATATATGCTGTATGGGCCAACAAAAAATGGGATTTGCCCATGCGGGATACAGCCGACATATCCATTGAGGAATTAAAACAAAAAGCAGTATCAGCGCAGGAATCCTTACCTGGATTGGGCATTTCTCTCTTCCCCGTTGTATTGCCCATCGTTTTAATAGCAGGTAATACCATTCTCCGCCTCATATTTGATAAACAGGCGGTAAATCCCGGGTCATTTCAGGCAGGAGTGCTGGCGTTTTTTAAATTAGTGGGTGACAGCAATATTGCGCTGTTTATCGCTGCTTTTTTTGCACTGTTATTGCTGTGGCGGCGCCTGAAAAATGCCAAAGCATTTCAGAAAATTGTTTCAGAAGCAGTGATTAGTGCGGGCACCATTGTGCTAATCATTTCTGCGGGTGGTACTTTTGGGCAAATGCTGCAGCAAACCGGTATTGGTGTACAAATAGCGGAAATGGCTTCAGTGAATAAAAGCTTTATTCTACCTTTAGCTTTTTTAATAACCGCCGTAGTACGCACCGCACAAGGTTCGGCCACGGTGGCCATGGTAACCACCATCGGTGTAATGAAGGGTTTCAGCAGTGCGGCGGTTTTGGGTTTTCATCCTGTTTACCTGGCATTGGTAATTGGTTGTGGCTCTAAAGTATTTTCGTGGATGAATGACAGTGCATTCTGGATCATCACCGAAATGTCGGGGATGAAAGAAAAAGAAACGATCCGTTTTTTCTCTTATATGCTTACGGTAATGGGAATTGCAGGATTGGTGGCCGTTATGATTTTATCGAAAGTTTTACCATTAACTTAAAAAGACAACAATGAGCAATAATTCACCAACTACAATTATTAAAACAACCGTTTTGGATAATGTAGGCATTGTACCCAATTCTTCGGGTC
>JANPGT010001083.1:0-2417 GCA_031424135.1 Chitinophagaceae bacterium | reverse complement strand
AAAATCATCGCAACGATTGGACCCGCAACCTCTTCAAAAGAAAAATTACAACTGCTGGCACAAAGCCTGCAACACCTGGGTTTCGAAGTCCTGGATGATAAAAAAACCACCCTCGTAGAAAAAATAAAGGCCGCGATAATACAATTGGTACAAAGCAAGGATGAAGAAGCTTTAACCATAAAGCTGTCTGTTTTATTACATGAAAAGCTGCGAATGGATTATCACTACCTTAGCAGCCTGTTTTCTTCCATAGAAGGCATCACCATTGAAAAATATGTTATCCTGCAAAGAATAGAGAAAGCCAAAGAATTATTAATGTACGACGAACTAAGTCTCAGCCAGATTGCAGACAGACTGGGTTATAGCAGTGTGCAGCATTTATCACAGCAATTCAAAAAAACGACGGGGCTCACACCCTCCCACTTCAAACAACTCGGAGAAAACAGGCGCAAATCAATTGATAAAGTAGGAGGCTGAACGCTCATAGTATAATTATATACATTTCTTACCCAATCCTGTAACAGACAGCCCTGCGCAGCGCGGTAGCTTTGTAAAAAAAGTTATATGCCAGCAGAAACACTCCCCAAACAAAGAATAAAGAAACAGCTATCAATTAATCCCGAATACATAAAAGAATCATTTCCGGTGCTGGAAATGACCTGCGCCTCCTGCGCGATCAGTGTTGAATCAATGCTGAAATCTTTAAATGGTGTATCAGCCGCGGGGGTCAATTTCGCCAACCAGACAGCATGGGTGCAATACGATCCCCAGACGGTGACACCTGAAATCCTCCAGAACACGGTTCGTTCCATTGGCTACGACCTGGTGATCGACAAAGAGAACCAGGAAGAATTGAAAGAGCAGGCGCAACAGAAAACCTTTAAAGAAATAAAGCTAAGAACAATAGGTTCCTCGCTGCTGACACTACCAGTGGTTATTATAGGCATGTTTTTTATGAATATGCCTTACGCGAATTGGGTGATGATGCTGCTTGCCACCCCGGTAGTATTTTATTTTGGCCGTAGCTTTTTTATCAATGCCTGGAAACAGGCAACACATAAAAAAGCCAATATGGATACGCTGGTGGCACTCAGTACAGGGGTTGCCTGGCTGTTCAGTGTATTTAATACCATCTACCCTGCATACTGGCACCAGCGCGGTTTGCATGCGCATGTGTATTTTGAAGCGGCAGCCGTCGTTATTGCTTTTATTTCCCTGGGGAAACTCCTGGAGGAAAGAGCCAAATCAAATACTTCATCTGCCATAAAAAAACTCATTGGACTGCAGCCCAAAACAGTGTTAAGGGTAGATGCATCCGGGCAATTAATGGAAATCCCCATTGAACAGGTAAAAGTAAATGATGTTTTACTGGTTAAGCCCGGTGAAAAAATACCGGTAGACGGACAGCTGACAAGCGGTGAATCCTTTGTAGATGAAAGTATGATTACCGGAGAACCTGTCCCGGCATTCAAAAAATCTCCGGACCCGGTTTTTGCCGGAACGATTAACCAGAAAGGAAGCTTTCAGTTTAAAGCAGTAAAAGTGGGCAGCGATACCCTGCTGGCCCATATTATAAAAATGGTGAAGGAAGCACAGGGAAGTAAGGCACCGGTTCAGCAACTGGTGGATAAAATTGCAGGCATTTTTGTGCCGGTTGTTATTGGAATAGCTATTCTCACATTTATATTGTGGATGGTATTGGGCACAGACAATGCATTTACACATGCATTAATGAGCTCCGTAACCGTGCTGGTGATCGCATGTCCCTGTGCACTCGGTTTAGCCACACCCACCGCCATCATGGTGGGGATTGGCAAGGGAGCAGAAAACAATATCCTGATTAAAGATGCAGAAAGCCTGGAACTGGCACACAAAGTAAATGCCATTGTGCTGGACAAAACAGGTACTATTACAGAAGGCAGGCCGGTAGTAACAGATCTTTACTGGAACAGCCAGGAAAAACTTACTGCCAATGAATCTATTCTATTGGCATTGGAAAAACAATCGGAACACCCGCTCGCTGAAGCAGTAGTACAGCAGCTTTCAAAGAAAACTACTGACAATCTAAGCTTGCTTTCCTTTAACAGCCTTACAGGCATGGGCGTAACCGGCATCTGGAAAGGAACCAACTATTTTGCAGGGAACAGGCAATTGCTGGACGCCCATCATATCGAAGTGGATCAACTGACCGCCTCCAAAGCAGCGCTGTGGCAGGAAGAAGCAAAGACAGTTATTTATTTTGCCAATAATAAAAAAGTATTGGCCATTATTGCCATTGCTGACAAAATCAAACAAACGTCCAGGGAAGCCATTGAAACTTTGCAGCTGGCCGGCATTGAAGTGCACATGCTGACAGGCGATAACCCGCAAACAGCCGCTGCAGTCGCCAGGAAGGTCAGCATAAAATCATACCGGGC
>JANPGT010001082.1:0-1832 GCA_031424135.1 Chitinophagaceae bacterium | reverse complement strand
TGCGAAAGAAATAAAATGGCCTTTTAAATTTTTATGCGGTCTTACCTGTGGTACCTACCGCATAAAAAAAGGCCGCATCACTGCAGCCCTTCTTTATGGAGTATTTAGCAATAAATTAAGAGTGTGTCTTCTCTACATTGTTGAATTTATCTTCCCACTGTTTTACTTTTTCCTTGTTGCCTTTATTGTCGTAGATGGTGATGAGCAAGTCATAAGCGTCTTTCAATGATTTTTTGTCATCCATCTTTAACTTACCTTTTGTTCCCAGCAATTCGTCTATTTTTTCAAAATAAGGAATTGCTTCGTCAAATCTTTTGGCTGCCAGGTTACGCAGATCATCTTTCTTCTTCAGTTCTTCGGGCTTCAACTTAATATTGCCCTGGGGCCTTATTTTTTTTGCTTCGGCAGTAATATCAACGCCTTTATTAAATGCAACCTGTCCAAGCACCAGGTAGGCATTGGTATAGTCTGGTTTTAACTCAGTTACTTTTTTCATGTTGGTTTCTACCTTGGCAATCAGCTCTGCAGAATTGGCGGGGCGTTTAGAAACTGCAGTATCATAGGCCATCTGGTAGAGTTCTACAGAATAATTGTACAGGGTAAGATAATCAGAAGGGTCTTTTGCCAGTAATTTTTCGTAGTTGTCAAACAGGGCTTTTTTATCACCGCTGTCCCTGATCATCTGCATTTCATACTCTGCCCAGAAATTGTCTTTGGGGTAGAGTTCCTGTCCCAGCCCAAGGTATTTCATGGCATTGGCCTTATCCCCTTTCTTCGCGTAATAGTCGGTCAGCCATTTGTAGATTTCGCCCATGTTATCGCCGCTTACTTTGGCATCGGCCAGTCTTGCGTAATAAATGGCCGCATCGTCTTTTTTGTTTGCTTTTTCAGCAGCAATACCGGTATACAGTACCACGGTGGTATCCAGTTTAATATTAGCCCAGCCCTTGCTGCTCATGTAATCACTTATTTCCAGGCAGTTTTTGAAGGTGCTGAATGCCTCTGCATATTTTGTTTCCTGGAAAAGGGAAGCTCCTTTTTTAAAGTAGCCCTGGTACATGTCAGTAATGGGTTTGTAATTTTCCAGTACCAGTGAGATATGTTTGTCGTCCATATCTACATATTTCCTGAACGCTTCAAAAGCCTGTACACCAGCATCGGGTGTTTGTGCGCCCAGGGCATTGTCTGCTGCAATGGCGCTGTACACTTTTCCCTTAATAAAATAAACTTCTGCGTTCTTCTGATTTTTTGGGTCCGCTATTGCCCCGTCAATTTCCGTTTTGGCTTCCGCCAATTTGTTTTTGGTCAGCAAATCCTTTGCCTTGTCCAGTTTCTGAGCAATCATGCCTAAGCCGGCAATGGCGAGTAATGTAGTTAGAAGAACCTTTTTCATACGTTATTTTATTTATGTTTTTTGTCGTATGGAATTCACCATACAATTTTCCGGCCAGCTAATCAGCTGCAGGCAAAGTTCCGAAAACTGTATGGCTCATTTCATTTATTGAATAATTAATACAACCTGGTTAAGCCGTTGGGTTTTCTTCCCCGTTATCAGATGAAGTATCATTTTCACCGGTTGCGCCGGGTTCATCATTTAACGTTTCATTTTCGGGTGCAACTACCGGGCTGTCACTTACCGGTTCAACAGCGGTATCGCTTACCACTTCCAGTTCATCCAGCTTGGTGATGGCGGCAATTTCATCTCCTTCGTCTACACGTATCAGTTTTACACCCTGCGTTGCCCTGCCCTGTCATGGCCCGTCTCATTATGTGATCAAGTGTGATATTAAATAGTGTTGGGGACAGGATGCAGCCTTGGCGAAGACCCGTCC
>JANPGT010001081.1:0-2214 GCA_031424135.1 Chitinophagaceae bacterium | reverse complement strand
AAAAAGAAAAATTTTTCATTAAAAATTTTAACAAAGCATCATCTTCCATGTTATGTTTGTCTTAACAAATTATCACTGCCGCAATACCATACCGGTGATAGACGCAACCCTTATACTACACTTTACCTGCCGCATTGCATAAAGACCAGCTGTCTTCGCAACGTGTTTAACCAAAACCTGGCTTACAATAATAAAATTTTAATCAAAAGATTAGAAGGTAGAAGTTATTGCCATTACACAATGCACTTATGCTAAACAAGGGGCATTTTCTTTTTAAACTAAAACATAAGATCACATGAGAAAACTCGTATCAGTAGTATTATTCATGGTACTGTTTGCGGTGCTGGCCATGGGCCAGGCGAGAACCGTTACAGGCCAGGTAAAGGATGAAAAAGGCGACCCGGTTCCTTTTGCCACTATCAAGATCAAGGGAGCCAAGGCCGCAGTGGCAGCAGATCAAAATGGCAGCTTCTCTATTGAAGCACCAGTCAATGCTGTGCTTACCATTAGCGGTGCCGGATTTGAAAGTACCGACATTGCAACAGGCAGCAACAGCACTGTTTCGCCTGTATTAAAAGCACAGAACAACATGCAGGAAGTGGTAGTAACCGCATTGGGTATCCGCAGAAATAAAAATGAGCTGGGCTATGCTGCCCAGCAGGTAACCGGAGAGGAAATAAGTAAAAACAGGAGCAGTAATTTTGCCGCCAATCTTTCCGGTAAAGTATCCGGACTTGAAGTAAGACAAAACAATGCGCTGGGTTCTTCTACCAACGTAATATTAAGGGGTGTTAAATCTCTAACAGGAGATAACCAGGCCCTGTTTGTGGTAGATGGTGTGCCCTTTAACAATGCCAATACCAATACGGCCGGCCAGAAAGAAGGCGGTGGCGGGTACGACTATGGTAACGCTGCAGCAGACATCAACCCCGATAATATAGAATCTATTTCAGTGTTGAAAGGTGCCGCAGCCAGTGCATTGTATGGTTCCATTGGTGCCAATGGCGTTATTTTGATTACTACTAAAAAAGGTAAACGCGGCCTGGGTATCACCGTTAACTCAGGTGTAGTGGTGGGATCAGTTGACAAATCTACCCTGCCCAAATACCAGACAGAATACGGTGGTGGCTATGGTGCCTATTATGAAGATGCCACCGGCCGCTTTTTCAACAGGGATATTAATGGAGACGGCGTAGACGACCTGGTAACCCCTACCAGTGAAGACGCTTCCTATGGTGCAAAGTTTGACCCCAGCCTGCAGGTGTACCAGTGGGATGCCTTCGACCCCAGTTCACCCAATTTCGGTAAAGCACGGCCCTGGACAGCTGCTGCCAACAATCCCAATTCATTTTTTGAACACCCTGTTTCTTTAAACAACAGTGTTTTTATTAACAGCGGTTCAGAAAAAGGCAATTTTAAACTGGGCTACACCCGTAATGATGACAAGGGTTTACTGCCCAACAGCAGTATCATAAAAAATATTGTTGATTTTGGCGCTACTTATAATATTACATCCCGGTTAACAGCCGGCGCTTCTGTCAACTTTTCCAATGTAAATGGCAAGGGCAGGTATGGTACCGGTTACGATGGTGCCAGTGCACGTAATGTAATGACCAATTTCAGGGAATGGTGGCAAACCAATGTAGATGTTAAAGAACTGAAAGATGCTTATTTCAGAACAAAGAAAAATGTAACCTGGAACTGGGCCGACCCGGACAACCTGGTGCCTATCTTCTGGGATAACCCCTATTTTGTACGCTATCAGAATTACGAGACTGACACGCGTAACCGCTATTTTGGTAACGTAAACCTGAATTACAAATTAACCGATTGGCTCAATATCCTGGGTCGTGTATCCGTAGACAATTACAGCGAAATACAGGAAGAAAGAAAAGCAGTAGGTTCTGTAGGCGTTCCTTATTACTCACGCTTCAACCATAGCTGGAATGAAACCAACTACGATCTGCTGATCAACTTCGACAAAAAAGTATCCAACGATATTGCCCTCAAAGCACTGCTGGGTACCAATATCAGGAAGCAGCGCGACCAGAGTATTTTCGGCATCACTAACGGTGGGCTTTTTGTACCGGGCATTTATTCTTTGAACAATTCTTTGAATGCACCCAATGCCCCCACTGAAGCAGACAGAAGAAGGGAAGTACAGGGTGTTTTTGCAGGAGGCACTATCAGCTGGAGGAATATGGTTACCCTGGA
>JANPGT010001080.1:0-1985 GCA_031424135.1 Chitinophagaceae bacterium | reverse complement strand
TCACGACTCACGACTCACGACTATTCTTTCTTCACCAGCACTATCCTAGCCCTGTCTGCTTTATATATTTGTTCCTGGAATTTCACCAATTCGGCGTAATCACCTGCAGGGAAACGTCCCCTTGATTTTTCCTGTACACGGGTGTAATATATGTTGTCGCCTTCTACTTTATAGCTCGAGCTGTATTTACCAAAACGGCCGTCAATTTTTACAGCAGCAGGTATTGATTCAGGCAAGTATCCTGAAGGCACAGCTATTACAATGGAATCAATATCCCGGTAGGCATCGTTATAAACAATATCATATTTTCTGACTGAGTCAGGCGAATACCTTAGTCCGGTTTTATTAAATAGGTTGGGGGCAATAAACAATCGCTTCCCGGTTACGGATGCATATCCGTTGGACAATACATGCAGGTACTCCTTCACTACGGGTAATATGCCTTTCTCTTCTGTATACTTACTGTCGTTTACCTGGTAGGTAGGCAGGTTGATGGCCCTGTTCAGGTATTTTTCCCGTTCTTCTTTGTTTACTTCATAGATAAGCGCATGCGGCGTTTCCTGCTGGATGCCGCTGAACCTGGTATTTACTTTCGCATCCAGGTTGCCTTCCGCATCTATAGCAGCGTTTACTGTACGCAACTGCAGATTATCTGCGGCAGTATAAATTGGCGTGCGTACAATATGACCACCCTCTTCATCAATCAATATGGCTTTACGATCCCCTGTGAAACTGCCCATATAACCCGGAGATTCAGTCTGGCTGGTACATTCCAGCCAGATGGTATCTTTTGCCATTGGCACGCAGCAAACTACATGATTGCCCTGTAAACTTGGAAACTCCTCATTTATAGGCTTGGCGTTACTACCCGCTGTAATAACTACATACCTGGCTTTTATACCCGCCTCCTTCAGCAGCGCAACCATGTAATTAGACAAAGCTTTACAGTCTCCATAGCGTTTGGTAGCCACATATTTTGCATCAAATGGCTGCCAGCCGCCAATACCCAATTGCACACTGATGTACCGCGTATTCTTCTGCATAAAATCATACAGGGCAAATACTTTTTCTTTTTCGCTTTTCATTGGGTCAGCAATCTGGTGTACCCTGGTTTTTATATCGTCCGGCAATACGTCGCGGCCCTGTATCAGCTGGTATATAAATTTCCCGAAATTTGTCCAGGTAGCCATATTGCCCTTATACCCTTCTGCTTCAAAATCGGAGGGCGCAAAAGCCACGGTTGGCACCAGTTCCCGGAAAAAAGGTGCATTGCTTTCTGTGGCCACCGGCGGAAGGTTTTTGATCTCCCATGTGTAGGTCTTTTTATTACCGCTCTCAGTAATGACAGGTTGCACGGCACAGTTATACGATCGGTAACGCACTTCGTAGTCTTTCGGCGCAATGATGACATATTTGCTGTACTGAACAGACATGGAGGGCGCCGGCAATGGTACCCAGTCTGCAAAATCAAGTACCCCATCCACGTCATCCTCTTCTTCAAAATCCACGGTGTATGGATAGCTGCGATAATAAAAATTATGCATCTTGTACCGCGTATCCACCATCAGGCTCATATCGTCATCACCGCTTACATCCTGCATTTCTTTTTTCTTAACCTTCTTTAACTCCTTTCCAAACGGGTCGTATAAAGTGCAGGTTATATAATTGATGGACGTAAACCTGTCGTAGTAACTGGAATAATTACCATACCTGGCGCCGGCCTCATTTAAAACTGTATAAGTATGGCGCTCTTTTATGGTGGCTTTACCGGGTGATTTTATCTCCATGACCCGCTCGTCGTACCTCACCACCACATTGGCATTTTTCTTCAAAGAATCCGGTATCTGCAGTACATTGTACAACTGGGCAAACAATGCTGCGGGCGCCGACAGCAGCAAAAACAATAGTATTTTTTTCATCGTTGCTATTTCTTTTTCAGTACAATCTGTTCACCTTGTTTTTTAACCACAAAACCAAAAAAAGCG
>JANPGT010001079.1:0-11749 GCA_031424135.1 Chitinophagaceae bacterium | reverse complement strand
GTGCCAGGCGCTGGACTTTGCCTTGACAGCGCTTGTGTCAATTAATAATACAGCAGGATGAATACAGGATATTATAAAATAGTCAATGGGAAAATAATTACGCCCACGGGAATTACCGAAGGCGGCTGTCTATTGCTGCGTGACGGCCGTATTAACGCTGTCAGTGAAACTGATATACCGGCAACCGGCGCTGTGGAAATTGATGCCGCAGGAATGTTTGTGTCGCCCGGGTTCATAGATATGCATGTGCATGGTGGGGGAGGATTTGATTTTATGGACGGGCACGAAAAAGCCTTCCTGGAAATTGCAGCTACTCATGCCCGGTATGGCACTACGGCCATGCTGCCTACTACGCTAACCAGTTCAAGAGAAGAGTTACAAACCACGCTGGAAGTATACAAGGCAGTACTGGATAAAAATACTGCCGGTGCGCAATTCCTGGGCCTGCACCTGGAAGGGCCTTACCTATCCATTCACCAGTGCGGTGCGCAGGATCCGGCCTATATCCGCCACCCTGATCCTGCAGAATACCGTGAGATAATTGCTTCTGCCAGTTATATCAGGCGCTGGAGTGCTGCGCCGGAATTGCCCGGTGCGCTTGAGTTTGGCCGTTATCTTACTGCAAATGGTATACTGGTATCTATGGCGCATACAGATGCCATATATGAAGAAGCGCTGTTGGGTTTTGAAAGCGGTTATACACTGGCCACCCATTTCTATTCCGCCATGTCTGGTGTAACGCGGCGCAAAGCATTCCGCTATGCCGGTGTAGTGGAAGCGGGTTACCTGATAGATGCCATGGATGTTGAAATTATTGCAGATGGTATTCACTTGCCTGCGCCATTGCTGCAGCTGGTGTATAAAATAAAAGGTGCCGGCAGCACTGCGCTTATTACCGATGCCATGCGGGGAGCAGGTATGCCGGAGGGCGAAAGTGTATTGGGAAATATTCATACCGGTTTAAAAGTAATTATTGAAGATGGGGTGGCCAAGTTGCCCGACCGCAGCTCTTTTGCGGGCAGTGTTGCCACGGCAGACCGGCTGGTTCGTAACATGGTGAGGATGGGAGGCGTATCGCTGCCGGAAGCAGTGCGTATGATGACCAGTACACCGGCACGTATTTTAAAAGTAGATCAGCAAATGGGTTCGCTGGAACTGGGCAAGCAGGCGGACATCGTTATTTTCGATGCGGCGGTGGAGGTGCACATGACCATGGTGAAGGGTAGAATTGTTTACCAGCGTAAAGTTTAAATGGTGCATTTGTTTCTAAAAGACAATATTGGCTGTCACCCACCCGGTTAGCAGTAAAAAAACACCTGTGTTCATACCCTGTAATATAAATGCCGGTACTACCTAACTGCAATGCGTTTGCTGGCCATTCACATTATACTGAAGATTTGCCAGGGGAAATGCTAATAGGTGGCCCTGCCGCCTGAAAGGTCAAAAGTAAATCCGGTAGTAAAGCTGTTTTGTTCAGAAACAATATATGCCGCTATTGCAGCTACTTCTTCCAGTGTACCGCAGCGTTTCATGGGTATCTTTTCGGTCATGTAGTTTACCTGCGCAGCAGGCATGGCGTCTACCAGCGGCGTCCTGATGACTGCCGGTGCCAGGGCATTCACTGTAATTCCGCATTCCGCATATTCCCTGCCCTGTACCTTTGCCATGCATATAACTGCGGCTTTTGAGATAGAGTAGGCCAGCATACCTGCGTTGCCTTCCTTACCCGCAATAGAGGCAACGTGAAGAATGCGTCCGTATTTATTGAGCATCATGTGCGGCAATAAGGCATTTGACGTGTAGAAACTGCTCATAAAATTCACCTCAAATACCCGGTGAAGATCTTCGCTGTTTACTTCATGACTGCGGATATTGGTCGGTCCTGTGATACCTACGCAGTTTACCAGTATATCAATTTTTTCAAAATGTGCCACCAGAGAAGACACAGATTGCTGCACCATTGCCTGGTCTGTTACATCAATGCCGATGGTCTTCACTGCGTTACCGTATTCTATAAATGCCTCCGTTAATTTTTTTGCATTGATATCCAGCACTGCCACACGGGCGCCTTCTTTCAGCAGGTAATGGGCAATGGCCATCCCAATACCGGAGGCAGCTCCCGTAACAACGGCCACCCTATTTTTAAAATCGTACATTATTTATAATTTGTCGTACAAATTAAATGATATTGAAGGCCGGGGTCCGGCCAATGGTTCTTTTTTCAGTAACCTGAGAACAGGCTGGCTCCGCCAGTTGATATATTATGCAGAAAATACACCAACGCATACACCCTGCTTTGCAGGCATAGCTGTTGGTAGGTCTATCCATTGCCAGCTGCAATATAAATAAGATCTGCGGTATCAATTTTTTCGATTTTTTAAGCATGGAGGCGAATCCAGGTAACAAGTTGCCGCAAACAGGTGTGCCATCATTTTTGCCGGCTATGTCAACTGCCGTCAAAATGCTATATCTTTTGTGGCCCGTAGAGGAGTATTGCAGGGAACAACGGGGCATCCCCCAACAATATTATTGAAAGCTTGCTAATATGTAAACCATGAATACCTCACTAACACCCGAACAGTTGCAGGCCTATCAGCAGGATGGGTTCCTGCTGGTGGAAAACTTTTTATCATTTCAAGAGCTCACTTTCTGGCAGGAGGCTGTTACTGAAGCCATCGAACAAAGAAGCGGCAGAAAACTGCCCAACAGTGATATTAAGATGGATGGAGACGATGGCATAAATAAAGAAAGTGATTACTATGGAAAAGTATTCGACCAGGTAATCAATATCTGGCAAACAAATGATAAAATGCGGCAGATAATGCTGGATGAAAAGCTGGGTAAAATGGTGGCGGAGCTGGCAGGATGGGAGGGCACCCGTATCTGGCACGACCAGGCCCTGGTAAAACGTCCCTGGGCCAATCCCACTTCATGGCACCTGGACACGCCGTTCTGGTCTTTTACCGACCGTCGCGCAATGTCTATCTGGGTGGCACTGGATGATGCCACCTATGAAAACGGCTGCCTGTATTTTATACCCGGTTCCTGTCACCATACCCGTTTTGAAAACCCGGGTATTGGAAAAAACATGGATGCCATCTTTGATTTTTATCCGCAGTTCCGCAATACTGCTTCAAAGGCGGTGCCCATGAAAGCCGGCAGTTGTTCTTTTCATAACGGGTTAACCATTCATGGCGCGGGGGCCAATATGACCAATGGCTTCAGGCGGGCCATGACCTGTGCCTATATGCCCGATGGCGCCGTCTACAATGGTATAAAAAATATCCTCAGCAACGAACAGGTTGCCAAACTGCAGGTGGGCGACCTGTTAAACGATGAATTGCAGAATCCCTTAATCTATAAAGCATAAATGATTCCTGTTCAACTGCCCCAATTGACGGTAATGCAACGTCATTTTTTTCTGTACCTGTGCACTCTTAGTTTTTTTATTGCTTTACCACCTGCCTGCCCCGCGCAAAATATTTTGGTAAAGAATAATGCAAAAGAAAAAAAGATTGTATTCGGTACCGAAAAATTACGACTGACCCTTGACTACAATAAGAAAGCTGCCGTTACCGAAATGTTGCTGAATGGCCAATCGGTCATTACAGACCAACAAGGTATCTATGCTGCCATCAGCACAAAAAAAGCCAGCTATTCTACATTGCAGCTTTTGTTGGATCCTGTTTTGCAGGTAGCCGGCAATAAGATTACACTGTCTGGTATTTCTTATGGCGATAATGCTGTTGCTATCCTGGAGACCTGGATATTCAGCGTAAGTGCAACCGGCATAAAGTTCAATATCGAAAGAACTGTGTCGAAAGAAATACTGGTAGAAAAAGCAGCGCTTCCTGTTTTTGTTTTCAGCAATATGGAGACATGGGAAGGCGCCTGCCAGGATTATGGCGGACTTGCCTGGTTCTATCTTTTTAACAAACCGCTGGATACCTATGGTGTATACAGCCGCAGCTCGCAATTCTGGAACAGTAAAACTGGCAATGGATTAATGATTGCCGTAGATGCTCCCGGCAATGAAGTAGCTATGAATTATAATCGTACCAAAAAAGATCAGCTGGCATATACCATTGCCATAGCGCAAAAAGAAATGCTGCCCAGGTACGACAGCGGCACCCACCGGCGGCTTTTTATACGGGATGGCGACAGTATATGGGCGCCATTTACCCTGCCTGCAGGTAAAACAAGCAACAGCATTTATCTTTCTTATTTTGATAGTCACAAGGCATTTGATCGTGGTAAAATGCAAGGCGTCAATGCTGAACAGGTGAATGGGGTGCTGAATACCATTGCCCGGATAGGTGTCATCGGCAAACAGCATTTTGGGGCCAACAGCTGGCATACGCCCTATGGCCCCATTTGTATGCACGAGCAATACATTGCACAGATTGGGCTGGCAGTAAACGACAGCAATTATTTAAAAGGATACAGCCAGTGCCTGGATTTTTACCGCGATAATGCCATTAAACCAAACGGACGTGTTTGGGGCAGGTGGGCCTATACCAATGAGGACATGATGCCGGGCGAAGTTACGGACAAAGGTTTTTACGAAGCGCAATGGGGCTACCTGCTGGATGCCAACCCTGATTATGTAAGCAATGTGGCTGAACTGTACGACCAGACAGGCGATCTGCATTGGGTAAAACGGCAGCAGCTTTCCTGTGAGAAAGCCCTGGAATGGATTATGAAAAGAGACAGCAATGGTAATGGCCTGGTGGAAATGGTAACGGATAGCCACACCCAGAAAAAAGGGAGCGACTGGATTGACATTATATGGGCTTCCTATGAAAACGCCTTTGTAAACGCCAAGTTATACCATGCGCTGGTGCTATGGGCCGCTATAGAAAAGCAATTGGGCGATGCAGGAAAGGCAAAATACTTTGCAGGGTTTGCTGAAAAACTAAAAACGTCTTTCAATAAAAATACAGCTGCCGGCGGATTCTGGGACGATGATAAAAAATGCTATATCCATTGGCGCGATAAAGACAATTCCATCCATGGCAATAATATGGTAACGCCGGTTAATTTTATGGCCATTGCCTATGGTATCTGCGACGATGAAGCCCGGAAAAAAACAATCCTTGATGCTATTGAAGTGCAGATGCAGCAGGAAAACCTTTTCTTCTGGCCGCTCTGCATGTACAGCTATAACCCGGGCGAAGGAAACGACTGGCAGTTTCCCTTCCCAAACTATGAAAACGGCGATATCTTTCTATCCTGGGGATCTATTGCCGTAAATGCGTATGCTTCTTACAAACCTGCACTGGCGCTGAAGTATGTAAGGAATGTGCTGGCGCGGTACGAAAAAGACGGCCTGGCTTTCCAGCGTTACGGGCGAGTTAAACAGGATGGACTGGGAGACGATATTCTGTCGGGCAACAGTCTTTCTGTAGTAGGCCTCTACCAGGCCATTTATGGCATCAACCCATTGTACAACCGCTTTTTTCTTGACCCGCATATTACGCCTGAACTGGCCGGCACCCAGTTGAAATATAATTACCGGCAACAGCAACTGCTGATTGATCTGGACACAGGCAGGTTTGCCGTGTCCAGCGATCAGTTTACCATTAGTTCCCCTGCCAGGTTTGGCTTTTTCAGTAATAAAAATTCGCTTTGGTATTTTAATGACAATGAAGCCAGCGCATCGCTTACGGTGAAGAAGTACTCGCCCGGCAGCCTGGTGCTTGACATGGAATCATGGAGTATTGAAAAGATGGTATGGCAACAGTCCCCGCGCAGTAGAACAGCCGGAAAACTGGCTTATATCATAGCCCATTTGCTACCCAACAGCTATTACAGTATTTTTAAAAATGGAAAATTGTTAACAAGGTTGAAGAGCAGCATGACTGGTGAACTGCGTTTTGCAAATACCGGTACAACTGAAAAAAATAGTTTTGTGGTAGTCAATAAATAATTGCTGAGCCCGGGTAGCGATGTCATATCATTTGGCTAATAAAAAACCTCCTGTTCATTTACTGAACAGGAGGTAATTTTTTTTGGGACGATAAACAACAAACCAAAAAATTGTAATCAGGCCTTTACTGGCATTGATTTTTAAGGATATTGGATAACTTAAGGATATTGGATGAAACGGCTCTTTGTAAGGATATTGGATATTTTCAATTGGCTTGTGATTCAAAAGTAATCCACATTGACATTGTGAACAAGCGCAGTTTTAACCCTTTTTTAACCTGCGGTTTTCACTGCTTAAATCGTAAATGCACGAAGCGTGGATTCGAAAATGTACGATAAAAAGCATTATTGACCTGGATCTTTACCAAAAAGAATAAACTTCTCCTGGTGGTTTACCTTATAATTAAGGGCGCTGGTGCTGCCACAGGTAACATCCAGCGTAATACCCGTAATGCTGGCCGCCATATCAGACGCCAGGAAGACAGCCGTCTGCGCAATGTCTTTCATGCGGGGCAGCTTTTTTAGCATGGTGTCATCGGCCAGCTTTTTTAAAACACCCTCGGCAATGGGTCCCAATTGGCTCAGCGCGTCCCGGAAAACTTTTGAATCTGGTGAGCCGGCTGATCGCATATTCACCACCCGTACACCGTACTGGCCCAGCTCTGCCGCCAGGTTAGTGGAAAAACTTTCCATAAGGCAGCAGGCGGGTCCAAAGCCGCCTACAAGGGGGTAGCCGATGCCTCCGGGTGTAGCAGTCAGCGAAAGAATCACGCCGGTTCCCTGTTTAATCATTGTCCTGCCGGCGGCCGTAGCGGTAATAAACTGTGTCTTCATGGCAATATCAATGGGGCGGGTAAATTCCTCCAGTGACATTAATACCAGGGGAATATTTTGCACCGCCTGCAGCCCGATGGCATTGAAGGAGATGTCCACCGTTCCGGCTTTTTGCAGCAGGGTTTGCAGGTGGGCTTCCACTGCTTTTTCATCCAGCGCGTCTACTATTGCTGCCTCCGCGTTTCCGCCCGCGGCAATAATTGCTGCGGCTGTTTTTTCAACCGCCTGAAGGTGGAGCCCGGTAAGAAAAACCCTGGCGCCCGCAGCCGCCAACGCTGCCGCTACTGCCCCGCCCAATGAGCCCCCGGCTCCGTAAATGACTGCATTTTTGTTTTGAAGTAACATGCTGTGCTTTTTAGTGGATAACCAAAACTACTGTTCTTTGATTGTACCTGCATGCCTGGTACACGTAAAGACGCAATCAGCCGCTAATTTGTCGCAATAGCACCCTGTTTGATGCAGCCCGGGCGCGGTAAAATCAAACAAAACATAAGGTCTGCAAGTAAAAAATATTTACCTTTTCAGGAAATAGTATGGGGCACCATGGGGAATATTTTCTTAAAAAATAAGCTGGTCATATTGTATGGCTCATCGCTGGCAGGCATTCTCATTTTATTAAAGTGGCTGGAGTACCGGTTTGTGATCATGGACCATTCGTTTGAAGTGTATATCGGCGCCATCGCACTCATCTTTACCAGCCTGGGTATATGGCTGGCCCTGAAATTAAACAGGCCAAAAACACATACCATTATTGTTGAAAGGAGGGTCTTTGTTACGCCGGCACCTGCTGCAAGTGCTGTTCCCGACGACGATACTTTGTTAAAATTGGGTATCAGCAAGCGCGAGTGGGAAGTACTGTCGTTGATGTCTGAAGGATTAAGTAACCAGGAAATTGCCGACCGGCTGTTTCTTTCGCTGAATACCATAAAAACCCATTCTTCCCGGCTTTTCGAAAAACTGGAGGTGAAAAGAAGAACACAGGCCATAGAAAAAGGCAAAAGGCTGGGCTTGTTGTCCTGAAATGCTCATGCTTTGGCATGAAATACGGGTCTCCCTGGCAAAATCACCCTAAAGTATGAAGCTCAATCCGCCAGAAGGGTTGAATTTTATGGCCATTACTCACCAAAACAATTCAAATGAAAAAGACAGTGATTATCTGCGGGCTGGTTGCGGGCCTCATCAGTACCTCCATGTTTATCGGGCTGATGCTGTTGGGAAAGGCGGGCCACGATGATTTTGACAACGGGATGATCTATGGGTACACCCTGATGATTCTTGCCTTCTCGCTCATTTTTGTGGGCACCCGCATTACAAGAGACAAACACAATGGCGGCGTTATTTCTTTTGGCAAGGCTTTCCGGGTAGGATTGTACATTACCCTGATAGCTTCTACCATCTATGTGATAGTATGGTTGATAGATTATTACTTCTTCGTTCCCGATTTTGCAGAAAAATACGCAAAGCATACCGTCGAAGCCCTGAAAAAAGCCGGCGCTTCCCAGGCAGTGATTGATCAAAAAACGGTGGAGATGGAGAAGTTCAGCCAGATGTACAAAAATCCGTTCTTTAACGCATTACTTACCTACACAGAAATATTGCCGGTAGGATTGCTGGTGTCCCTGATAAGCGCTTTTATATTGAAAAGAAAAAGCAATGGGGGTGTTGCTGCTGTGGCGTAAGGATTTGCCAGATTGGGCAAGTCTCCTGCAGCATACCCTTCAATCATTTTTCTGAAGGATGCGAAGCTGTTTTTAAATTGGGTAAAAAGCCGGTCAGCAAACCAATCAGCGGTAAAAAAGAACAAACCATAAACATATACTGTACGCTGGTATGATCTGCCAGCGTGCCCAGCAACGCAGAGCCGATACCGCCCATGCCAAAAGCAAATCCAAAAAACAATCCGGACACGGTGCCAATCTTACCCGGCAGCAGTTCCTGTGCATACACCAGGATGGCTGAAAAAGCCGAGGCTAATATAAAACCAATAATGACGCTTAAGATGGTCACCAGCAACAGGGGTACATGCGGCAGCAATAAAGTGAAAGGTGCGGCCCCCAGAATAGAAAACCAGATGACGTATTTGCGGCCAAAGCGATCACCCAGCGGGCCACCAATAAAAGTACCTGCTGCTACCGCTGCTAAAAAGATGAACAGGTGTACCTGGGCCTGCTGTACGGACACATGAAACTTATCGATCAGGAAAAAAGTATAATAGCTTGACATGCTGGCCAGGTAAAAGTATTTGGAAAAAATAAGCACCAGCAGAATGATCACGGCCAGGGTAATCTGCTTCGGGGGCAAACGGCTGGCAGTAGCCGAAGTACTTGTTTTTGGCTTTATCAGCTGCATATTCGCGGTATACCATTTACCAATCTGGTACAGGATAATAATAGCCAGCAATGCCAGCAGGGAGAACCAGAGTATTTGCTGCTGACCGTAGGGCACAATGATAAGTGCTGCCAGCAATGGACCAATAGCGCTGCCGGCATTGCCACCCACCTGGAAGATGGATTGTGCCAGTCCGCGTTTACCGCCCGAAGCCATATACGCCACTTTAGACGCTTCAGGGTGAAAAACAGAAGAGCCGGTACCTATCAGGGCCACGGCTATCAACACAACATAATAATGCTGCGCAAGCGCAAGTACAATCAACCCTGCCAAAGAAAATCCCATGCCCGTAGCCAGTGAAAATGGCTGCGGTTTTTTATCGGTGTACAAACCTACCAATGGCTGCAGTAAGGATGCTGCCAGCTGAAATGTAAGGGTAATTATTCCCACCTGCGCAAAGCTTAACTGGTAACTGTTCTTTACGATGGGGTATATAGAAGGAATCAGCGATTGAATGGTATCGTTCAACAGGTGCGAGAAACTGATGGCCAGCAGCACAGGGTACACAGTGGTTCTTGCAATAGTGGGGGCAATTGATTTGGAACTAACAGGCATACAGCTGCATAATTAATTGTTGCAAAGGTAAGGGGCTGTGTCTTTTGATAAATCATTTCAAACAGCTGTCGTATTTACCCCTTTAAAATGTCATTTTCGCCCTCTTACGGATGGCCAGAATACGGTAGTTTTAATGTCAATTTAATAATTACAGCCATGAAAATTGTAAGGGTTCAGTACACCACCACGCATGCGTATGCTGCCACCAACCAGGAAAATATCCGCCAGGTAGTAAAGGAATTGAAACAGCTCAATCACCCTGGCATAAAATACAGTACTTATTTATTGCCTGATGGAAAAACGTTTATGCATTTTGATCAGTTTGTGAATGAAGAAGCGCACCTGGTATTGCAGGAACTGGAATCGTTTAAAAAGTTTGCAGCAGAATTATGGGCCAGCGGACTGGAAGCAGAACCCGTACTGGAACTGCCGCAACTGGTAGCATCAACAGAAGATTTTTTTGGGTAGTTGAACCTGCGAATTAAAACAGCGTCATAAAAATGATGAGAGCGATAAATCGCCGGGACCTGTAAAAAACGATTAATTTGCTGTTGTCTTCAATGTATCATCCAACAACAGCAGCATATGAAAAAAATCGTTTTCGTTTTATTCCTTCTGGCTTCAATGCTGGCGCAGGCGCAGCAACAGTATCTTACAGAACAAAACATCCGGTATTACCCGGATTCATTAATTAAAGCAGACAGTTATATCGCCTCGCAATGTGTGCTGGACCTTTATTATCCTGCCAATACTAGCAATTTTGCTACCATAGTTTGGTTTCATGGGGGCGGATTGACCGGCGGCGATAAGGAAATTCCTTCTCAATTGATGAAAAAGGGTTACGCTGTGGTAGGTGTGCAGTACCGGTTATCACCCAAAGCAAAAGCACCTGCTTATATTGAAGATGCTGCTGCGGCCATTGCCTGGGTTTTTGAACATATTGGCAAATACGGCGGCAGCAATAAATTGATCTTTGTATCGGGCCATTCTGCGGGCGGCTACCTGGGAATGATGGTGGCGCTGGATAAACACTACCTTGAAAAATACCATATCGATGCTGATAGTATTGCTGCCGTCATTCCTTTCAGCGGGCAGACCATTACACATTATACCATCCGGCAGGAGCGGGGTATAAAAGATACACAACCAATTATTGATGCATACGCTCCGCTTTACCACGTAAGATCCGGTGCGCCGCCCATGCTGCTGATTACCGGCGATGCAGAAATGGAATTGCTGGGACGTTATGAAGAGAATGCCTACCTGCTGCGCATGATGAAACTGACAGGGCATAAACGCACCAGGCTTTACCAGCTGCAGGGTTTTGATCATGGTGGTATGGCAGTACCCGCTTTCCCGCTTTTACTGAAAGAAGTGGCGGCAGTGATAGCAGCTAAAAAGTAAGCACTTTTTAGTTGAAGAATAATTAAAACACGGGTATTGCTGCTGTTTTACAGGGAGATAAAGTTTTCCCTGAATTGCTAAAAAATTTAGTATTATTGCAAACGGTTTAATGCCGTTTCAGCAAGCACATGGCAGTTACCAAAAAAGACATTCTTCTTCAATTGCAGCAGGAGCTGCTTTGCATGCAGGGGTTTAAAATGCCTGCTGCCCGCATGGAGCTGGATCTAGTCCTTGGGCCTGTTACTGCAGCCTTCCCCAATAACAGTTTTCCACTGGCGGCGGTGCATGAATTTATAAGTCATGGTCCCGAAGCAGCAGCTGCTACCAGCGGGTTCGTGAATTGCCTGCTGGGTGGGTTAATGAAAGGCGGTAAAGCAGTGGTATGGATCAGCGGAACACGCACCCTTTTTCCACCTGCCCTGAAAGCCTTTGGCGTAACGCCTGAACAAATCATTTTTATTGATCTGCCACGCAGGAAAGAACAGCTATGGGCCATGGAAGAAGCATTGAAATGTGAGGGTATTGGAGCCGTAGTAGCAGAAATACCCGAAATAGATTTTATCGCATCCCGCCGGCTGCAGCTGGCAGTAGAGAAAAGCCGGGTAACAGGTTTTCTTTTGCGGCAGCAACCACGCAGCCT
>JANPGT010001078.1:0-3750 GCA_031424135.1 Chitinophagaceae bacterium | reverse complement strand
TAGTTGATTTTTGCCTGCACTTTTTTAATAACATCGCTTGGGTTTTCTCCCTTGCGCATTACAATAATGCCTTCTACCACGTCGTTCTGCAGGTCGCGGCCCACCTGGCCCAGCCTGGGCAGGCTCGAATTATTTACTTCGGCAACATCTTTTACCAATATGGGCGTTCCATTGATATTGTCAACTATAATATTGCCTATTTCCTCAATATTGTTCAGCAGCCCGATGCCCCTTACCACATAGGCCTGTGAATTGTCTACAATTACATCGCCCCCCACATTGATATTGCTTTTGGTCACCGCATTGTACACGTCCAGCGGCGTAATATCATAAGAAGCCAGTTTTTGAGGATTTACTTTTATTTCAAATGTTTTTACTTCACCGCCGAAGCTTACAACATCACCTACACCTGGTACTGACAGGAACTGCCGCTCAATTACCCAGTCCTGTATAGTCTTCAGCTCCCGCGCTGTTTTGGTGGTACTCTGCAGCGTATAACGGAATATTTCCCCTGTAGGCCCGGTAGGCGGCTGCACATCTGGGTCAGCACCTTCGGGAAGTGTTACATCGCGCAGCAGGTTGTTCACCTGTTGCCGGGCAAAAGCATCGTCTACATTGTCTTCAAAAATTACTTTTACTACAGAAAGTCCAAATACCGTAGTAGATCTTACAGAGGTTCTTTTCTGCACCGGGTTCATGGCAATTTCTACTGGTATGGTTACGTACTTTTCCACCTCTTCCGCACTGCGGCCGGGCCATTGGGTGATGATGGTGATTTGTGTATTGGTAACATCCGGAAAAGCTTCAATAGGGATGTTTTTGAATGCAAGAACACCCCATATAATAAGTATAAGCGTAGCAAAGAAAATGAACAGCTTATTTTTTAATGAAAATGAAATTATTTTTTTAATGAATTTATTCATACCGGTAAGTTGAACTATTTAGTATTTAGTGCTTCGTAAAGAAATACCTGAGAATTGGTAACCACCTGTTCTCCTTCCTGAAGGCCGGTAATAAAAGAAGTGTCGCCGATTCTTTTCTGCACCTGTACCGGTTTTATCATAAGCTGTTTCTCTTTTTTTACCACTACATACTGCCGGCTGTCATCCATTACCACAGCTTTGGAGGGGATGGAAAGCATGCGGCCTTCCGGTTTGCCCTTTACATTGATGGTGGCAAACATCTCTGGTTTTAGTTCATGCTGCAGGTTTTGCATGCTGATCCGTACTTTCATGGTACGGGATGCAGGGTCAAGCACATCGTAGATTTTATCTATTTTACCCGGGTAGTTTTTTTCGGGGGCAGACAGGGTATTGACAACTACGTTGTCGCCAATTTTAATTTTATTGATGTCCGATTCGTACACACTTGCAATTACCCATACAACAGAAAGATCTGCTACAGTGAAAAGACTGGCACTGTTGTCCTGCCGCACTTCAGAATTGTTGGTAATATTTTTTTCGATGATATTGCCATTGATAGGGGAGCTGAGTGTATAAGTGGCATTGCTGCCGCCGGTAATGGCAGCTACCTGCCGCGCCCTGTTAAGTTCAGAGCTGGCTTTATTGAATTCAAGACGCGCACTGGTAAGGTCCTTGCCGGTAGCAAGATTGCTTTTATAAAGGTCTTCTGTTGATTCAAGGTTTTTCTTTGCAATATCCAGGTTGGAACTGGCCAGTGCTGCATCATTGGCCACGGTGGCCACTTCGGTACTCTGCAATACTGCCAGGGTTTGCCCTTTTTTTACATAATCGCCCAGTTCTGCGGTAAGCGATTTTATCCTTCCGCTTACCAGCGCGTATACTTTTGCCTGCCTGGTTTCATTGGGTATGATTCTGCCATTCAGTTTTACAGATTCTGCAATATCCTCCATCACTACCGGGGCAGTCACAGTAGAGTTGACAATGCTGTCCGGCACAGCGTTGTTGTCTTTGGGTATTTCCACTGTATGCTGGCCACAGGAGGAGGACATAGCGGTAATAAGTAACAGGGGCCAATAGATCTTCAGGGTGTTCATATTTTTTGGTTGTATGATTATTCAATAATTGATTTTCCTACAGAAAAATTCAGGGCTTCTACGGCCTGCATGCGATCATTCTGCAGCTGGTTCAGCTGCAGAACATTATTCTTGTACGATTCCACGAAGTCGGTGAAATCAATCAGGCTGATATTTCTTTTCAGGAAGTTTTCTGTAACGCCGTCCATCAGGTGCTGAAACTGGCTGGCAAAGCCCGGGTCCAGCGATTGCAGCATTTTCTGTGTAGTCAGCATTTTGCCGTAGGCCTTTTGCACATCATTTTCTACGGTGAACCTTTGCAGTTCCAGCTGGGTTTTACTTTGTTCGGTACTTATTTTGGCGGCCCTGATATTGCCCTGGTTCCTGTTGAAGAACGGAAGATCGATAGCGGCATTTAAAAACGATGCGTTGTTGATATAGCTGCCCCGTTTATCAAATTCTGCACCCAGTGTAAGGTCCGGTACCCGAAGCGCTTTCTGCAACGCATAATTTTGCTGGTTGAGCGTAAGGTTGGTGGATGCCAGTTTCAGGTCATAACGGTTGGCATAAGCGCTGTCTACCAGCGCCTGTAAGCCATACCGGCTGCTGTTGGCCGCCATGGTACTACTGTCTGCCTGCGGAATAAACCATGTTTTATTATCCTGCAGCAGCAGTTGCAGCTCAGCTTCCGCATCATTCAGCTGATTTTGCAGGCCGGTTTGTTCTGCTTTCAGACTGTATAAAAGAGATTTGATGCGCACCAGGTCTTTTAGCGTTACCACGCCCTTTGCCTGCAGGTCTGAGTAAGCGGTATTGAGATTTTCCAGTGTGCTGATTTGGGTGCTGTAGGCTTTTACAGACTGTTGAAGAAAAAATACATTGTAAAAATCACTGCGCAGGGTGTAACGCAGCGTCCGCATCAGATCCAGGAAACTGTTTTCCGACTGCTGTGTATTGAGTTCAGCAAGCCTGATTTGCTTGTTTCTTTTGCCTGCAAGTGTAATTAGTTGCTGTATGCCGATGCCATACTGGCCGCTTGCATTGCTTACGTCCAGTATTTTTTTACGATCCTGGTTGTACAGGGCAGAAGAGACTTGCAGGGATGGGTTGTTGTACAGTTTTGCCTGTACTACGGCCGCCTGTGCAATGCTGATATTGTATTTTTCTGCCAGCAGCTGCAGGTTTTTATCCAGGAATTGTTGTTCTGCTTTTTGCAGGGTGATATGCGTGCTGTCCTGCGCATGGGCAAGGGTAACCGCACAAAAAAACATGCTGAACAGCATCCGTTTCAGCAACAGCGATTGATGGTTCATTAAGGTTAATTAAAATGTGAAAAAATTACGTGTATGCGCACGCTGTTTGCATGGCAATGGCAGGCAATTGTGATAGCATTAAAATGAAGCGGGTAAACTGTGCTTATGCTTTGGGGGGTGGAGCAAGTATCTCCAGCGTAACAGCTGCAATTTTATCTTCCGGGAAGAGGCAGTATTTGTTCTTTTTGAAGCGCACAGAAGGTTTGTGGCGGATGGGACTGAAATCAATTTCGTAATAATAATCCACCATTTTTACCAGGTGAAAATACTGGCCCTGGTCATTGTCTTCATCTACCGGGCTGGGCGAATCGTGCCCCATGATCACTTCATCTACATATTCTATAACGGAGTTGATATCATCTTTTTGCTGACCACTGGCGGTATATATATCGCGCTCAGCCACCTGGGGAAGCAGCATTGATCCATTGATATGGACCAGCA
>JANPGT010001077.1:0-4423 GCA_031424135.1 Chitinophagaceae bacterium | reverse complement strand
ATTAGGTATATTGACTACAAAGACGGTGAGTTCCTGAAGAAATTCCTGAACGAGCAGGGTAAATTATTGCCCCGTCTTATTACCGGCAACTCGCTGAA
Organism: Chitinophagaceae bacterium; assembly: GCA_031424135.1. Classification (GTDB taxonomy): domain Bacteria; phylum Bacteroidota; class Bacteroidia; order Chitinophagales; family Chitinophagaceae; genus JACMLD01. The sequence continues at coordinate 4,325 of JANPGT010001077.1, read as the reverse complement.
ATTCCAGCGCAAGGTGTCTGATGCGGTGAAAAAAGCCCGCCAGATGGCCATTTTGCCTTACGTAACGGATCTTTTAAAGTAAAAATTTAAGAGTCAAAAGTTAAAAAGCTGCGCGGATCAGCTGGTCCAGCGTTTTTTACTTTTGAATTTTGACTTTTGAATTATTTGGTAACCTACCCTAATCCCGCTTACCGCGGGTGACAGTCTGAATCTTAATTGATTGGGCCAGGGGTACTAAAACAATAACAAAGCAAGTAATACTAATTCAAGACGTAGATAACCTGGGCGGTTCCAATGAACTGGTAAAGGTAAAGAATGGCTACGCCAGGAACTACCTGATTCCGCGGAAACTGGCGGTAGAAGCCAATCCATCTAATATGAAACAGATGGAAGAGAAAATTAAGCAGCAGACCAAGAAAGAAGCCAAATTGCTGGCAGAAGTTAACCTGGTAATTGCCAAAATACAGGAAGGACCTGTGAAAATTGGTGCTAAAACCGGTACCAGCGGCAAAATCTTTGGTGCTGTTACTTCCCTGCAGCTGGCACGTGCCATCCGCGAGCAGAAAGGCTTCGAGATTGACCGTAAGCGTATCAGCATCCCTGACGAAGTAAAAGAACTGGGAACTTACAAAGCTGTCATCGATTTTGGCAACGGTAAAACCACCGAGCTGGAATTTGAAGTAGGCGCAGAATAAGGATCCTGGTCTAAAATAACCCTTTCCGGGCCCATTTCTGGGCCCGGAATTTTTTTTGCCCCCGCCCCAAAAACCTTTCCCAGTCTAAATTATTTCTATATCTTCGTTATTGGTTCCTAATGATCTTTACAGTTTCGCATTGTGCTCTGAGCGTTTTCAACTAATGTTCCCGGGGTTAAATGTTTCACTGTTCTCATTTAGGGTCTTATTTTGTATCACTCAAACTGTAAAAAAATGAACATTTATGTTGGAAACCTCAGTTGGAACTTGACTGAGGAAGATCTCTCAAATCTCTTCGCTCCGTATGGCACAGTAGTTTCTGCCAAAATTGTTACGGACAAATTTAACAACAACCGCAGCAAAGGTTTCGGTTTTGTTGAAATGACTAATGATGCAGAAGGCCAGGCTGCTATTGCCGGCTTGAATGAATCAGAAGTTGACGGACGTAACATTGTTGTTAACGAATCACAACCTAAGCCTGCTGGTAGCGGCGGTGGTGGATTCAAAAAACGCAGCTTTGGTGGCGGCGGCGGCGGCGGAAGCCGTGGCGGCGGTGGTGGTTATGGCGGCGGCGGCGGAAGCCGTGGCGGTTATGGCGGCGGTGGTGGTGGAAACCGCGACCGTGGTGGATTCAACAGAAGCGATTATTAATTTGCGATAGCAATCGATAATTTTGAAGCCCTCCGATGCATCGGAGGGCTTTTTTTATTTTAAGCGATTGTTATCTGTTGTAGCTTTCGTTGCCTTTCAGATGCATCTCACCACAGAGGACAGGAGGTTTAGTACGGAGGTAAGAGAGCTTATTACGCGCAGTTGCTGCGCTTGCATCATACAAATCACAGTTCAGACAATTCCCACGGAGTTAAGTAAGGCATAAAAAGCCTCAAAAGGCTATCGACAAAATCATGCTAATCCCGTCAATCCCATAAATCCTGGTTCAGACAATAGCCGGCACTTACTTCAATGACTTTATTTTAATACTCCGGAAGCTCACTTCATTGCCGTGATCCTGTAAAAGAATATGCCCCTTTTCTGCTTCCCCAAATGCCGGCCATACTTTGTATTTACTGATGGCCACCAGGTCGCGGAAAGCCTTTGAACCTCTTTCATACTCCAGCACCTTTACGCCGTTGAGATAATGTTCTACATGATTATTTGGGTAAACTACTACCCTGCCGGTATTCCAGTTACCGGGTTGTTTGATAAAACGTTTTTGTTTTTCCGCTTTGATAAGATCATACAAAGAAGCCATAGTGCGGTTACCATTACGGCCCAGTTTTGCATCGGGGTGCAGGGTATCGTCCAGCACCTGGAATTCAAGCCCGATGGCAGAACCTTTATTGGCCTCTGAAAGTGTTACAAAATATTTTACGCCGCTGTTGGCGCCTGGTGTTAATTTAAAATCGAACGATAAATCGAAAGCGCTGAATTCTTCAGTGGTTACAATATCTCCGCCATTATTTGATTCGGCACCACCGGAAGGCATCACTGTAATTAAACCGTCTTTGATCACCCATCCTTTTTCAGGAAAAGAAGTTTTATAGGCACCTACCCATCCTTTGCTGCTAAAACCATCAAACAATAATTTCCAGCCGGCAGCCTTTTCCTGCCTGGATATATTATTGGGAATGGTATTCACCACATATATCTCTTTGGGAAACGGTGATGGGGTAAGTCCGGACGTCTTAATCCTGATATTCTTCCACCAGATTTTCTCGCCTGCAAACTGCTCGTTCTTCCCGATGCTGTGTACCTGCAGGGCGATTATTCCTTTGGCATTGAAAGTATCTACCAGGTAGGCCGCAGGCGTATTGTTGATCCATGTTTTCATTTCATGACCGATGCATTCTATACGCACTTTATTAAAAACGCCCAGTTTAAAAGCTTTCTGCGCGCCGGGGTTAAGCATCAGCGGGTAGAGCCAGTCTCGTCGGCCTTCATCATAAATGCCGGCCGTCCAGGCCCTCGCCGCAGGGTCAAGCTCATATTGGTAGCCAAACACTTTTCCTTTTCCTTCATGCCCGGCCGGGTCATAATCGCTTCTGAACTGTATGCCCGAGTTGGCCGTGGTATCATTGATTTTTACTTCCAGCTCCAGTACAAAATCGCCGTATTGTTTCTCTGTAATCAGGAAAGTATTGGGACTATTGATAACGGTAGTGCCGAGTATGGCGCCGTCTTCAACGGCGTAGTTGGCAGAGCCGGCCACTTTGGTCCATCCCTTGAGTGTTTTACCGTCAAAGAGGCTGGTCCATCCATTGGATTGGCTGCTTACCGGGAGCGATGCAAACAAAATAAATGCGGCAATAAAAATCCTGTACATAATGCAATTGTTAACTTGAAGAAAAGGGTTAATTACAGCTGGCGTTTAAGAGATCAAATGTACTGTATCAGGAGAATAAAATGCTACTGCAATTTGCAGGATGCCTGTTTGGTTGCAGATCTTAACCGGAGATTAATTTTTGGTCGCCTGCCGGCAACTTCTGCCACATCCGTATAGCTCTCTCCAGTGTTGAAATCAACAAATACGCGCTATAATTGCAGGGCATCCTAACGCCGTCAATAAACAAAAAAGAGCGATTATTATGGCGGTCTTCTGCGATATTACCGATACAACAGCAACGGCAGTATCAGCCAGTAAAGTGATAAATAGTTGTTGTGCGGGCATAAAAAAACCTCCCGCTCATGAGAGGTTTCAAGACTTTGGATACAGCAGCGATCCTAAGTATTTCCAAATCAAAATCACCTTACCGTATACTGGTAACAACTACTGGTTAAGACCACTGATTTACTGGTGGCGTCTATTACCTGAAAATGAATATCAAACATAGCACCAGAGGCCACGGCTGAAACATCGCGCCAAAGCTCCTGTTCACCATTCCCCTTATCATCAGTAAGAATAGACTTCGGTGTTAAACCCAGGCCAAGTGTCAGCCAATTGCTGCTGGAACAATTGCCATCTACTACGTTAATGGGATCAACGGCACGCTGCAATTGGTACTCATGGTCAGGCAGTAAATTATGCAGCTTAGCAGACAGGGTGATTATTTTCGCAGGGTCGCGGTCTTGCCGGAAATGAATATGGCCGGATTGATCCCCATCTCCCTGCAGTACTACCTCAAGATTGTAAGATGATTCGCCAATTGCCGCCGCCGGAGATTTCTCTGGTTGCGTTGCTGCTGAATATACCGAATCTGCTCCGTTAACAGCTTTCTGGCAGGAAACAAGGAAGAGAGCAATGGTTGTTGAGAAGAGCGCCAGGGCGCTAATATACTTTCTCATATACTGGTGTTTTAATTGCGGGCGATAATACCCATCTTAAGTTAAACTGATTTTTAGCCTGAATTGCAGCAATTGATTGATAAGTGGCAGGTATTGATCCGTGGGCAGATAAAGGGTGCCTGGGCCAGCAGCAGTGTCATGATTATGTACCTGGAGCAGGCTGCGGAGGCAGCTTAAAGTTGGGGCATAAAAAAACCCTCCGATAAATCGGAGGGTTTCAATGAATATGGCAGCTACCTACTCTCCCGCATTGTTGTGCAGTACCATCGGCCATGGGGGACTTAACTTCTCTGTTCGGTATGGGAAGAGGTGAACACCCCCGGCAAAACCACCATAAGGACTTAAATT
>JANPGT010001076.1:0-3092 GCA_031424135.1 Chitinophagaceae bacterium | reverse complement strand
GTGCAGGGAGATTTACAAAAAGCCAATACGGAGCTTGCAAATGGGCGTAGGTTATTATTAACAGGTGAAATAGAGCCTTCAGAATACAAAACTATTAAGGCCGAGTATGAAAAAAAGATCGAGAGACTAGACTGGACAATTTTCGAACTTTCCAGGCAGTCGGACAATATCGATGATTTGCTTAAAAGGGCCGTCCAGTCGCTGTCTCAGATGGATCAGCTTTACGAAAATTCAGACAATGATGTGAAAAGACAGATAATTGGTTCGATATTTCCTGAAAAAATGGTCTTTGACGGCCAATCTTATCGAACCACAAGAATCAATGAAGCCGTTCGGCTGATATGGGCCATGGGAGCGGGTTTCAGCGAAAATAAAAATGGACAAACCGACCAAAAAATCGATTTGTCCACTTTGGTTACCCGACCTGGATTCGAACCAAGACAAGCAGAACCAGAATCTGCGGTACTACCGTTATACTATCGGGCAGCATTGCGGGCGGCAAAGCTACGGAAAAATTGCCTGAAATAAAAGTGCTGTGGGTTCTTTTTCTGGATGGGCCGCCAGCTGGGGTTTGTAGCCACGTTGGGCGGAGAGCTTAGCATAGTTAACTGGATAACAGCTGCTTATCAGGTAATCTGCCAGGGATGGTTTACGGGGTCTTGGTTTGTAACTGCTGTCTGGCCCAGGTTTGTAAGAGAGTAATGGCTGTTGCCAATACACCGGCCGATCCTTTAAAATCTGCAGAGCCGGATGGCTTGCCGGCGGGTGTATACCATTCATAAAACTTGCCCTGCAGTATTACCCGGTCAATCATGGGCTGCAGTTCTTCGTAAGCTTCTTTCACCAGCCCATGCTTCACCAGTTGCTGCACCATACGGCCGCCAAACCAGGGCCAGTCGCCCCCGTTCTGGTACACATAGGGTTTATTGGCGCCGGAGTTTTTATAGATATTTTCCGGGTAGGGGGGATAGATGGTGAGCCCAATGGATTGCGCCCCGGCCAGCTGCATATTTTTCAGCATGCTGCGGTTAACGGTTTCAATTTCCTTTTTAGATAAGAGACCGGCTTCAATGGCAATGGCCGTACCGCCATGAAAATGCACGGCGTTTTCATTAAAGCTGTTGGGGAAGGGCGACTTATCGAGGTATAAATGCGGAATAAATTTCTGGTTTGATTTATCCCAGAGCCATTTTCTTGTATTGGTGCTGGTGGTTTGTTGCAGCAATTGCCATTTGTTCTTATCCTTTATGCTGCCGGAAAAACCCACCATTTGTTTGAGCGCAATAATAAACATGGCATTGTCGTACACATCGGCACACCAGTGCGTATTACTGTCAATATCTACCACGGCGCCGCCTTCTACCTGTACATCGCCCCAGTCTTGCGTGGTGGCACCGGTAATCAATCCGTATTTTTTAGTGTAGCGGTTGCTTAAAAGATATTCGATCGACATTACCAAACGTTCCAGCACGGTTTTACCGGCAATGCTTTCATGGAGAATGCTGCTATCACCCGTAATCTGTATATACTTGCCAATGGCCTGTATAAGCGAAGTCTCCTGGTCGGTCTCCACGGTATTCTTAAACCCTACGTGCAGGGTATCTGCGGGGGATGTGTAAATATTGGGATCGTTCCAGGTAACATGGCCTTTCAGCACATAGCCATCTACAATTTCTCCATTGGGTTGTTGCAGTCGCAGGAAGTTCACCAGGTTTTCCCTGATGATAGTTGGGTCGTACACCCTGCAGGAAGTTTCAATAAAAGTATTCATATCCCTGATCCATACCTGCGGGTAGCCATCGCCTGCGGCAAATCCTTTTTTTAGCAGGGCAAGCGCCCGGGTATACACGGTATCCAGTTTTTTATCGGCCAGTATTTGCTGCGCCAGTTGTTTGGAAGGCTGTGCAGCGAGGTTGGTTATCATGATGAACATTAGCAACGCCATTATGGTGCTGCAAGCCTTGGTGATAAACAGGTTTTTTTGCATGACTGTGTTTGGCCAAAGATAATTATAATAGCAGCGTAGCGGGTACAAGATACCATGCAGCAGGGCCGCCTGCCCGTGATGGATAACTTTGCCCGCCTGCATTTTAATAAATATATTGTAGCATGAAAAAAGCCTGTTGCACGCTGGCGTTTATCGCTGCCTTTTCATCTGGTTTTGCACAGCCGGCCCGCGCTGCACACCCCAATATCATTGTGTTCCTGGTAGATGATATGGGTTGGATGGACAGCGCCGTACCATTTGCAGACAGCATCATGCCCCTGAACCGCCGCTACCACACCCCTAATATGCTGAGGCTGGCCAGGGAAGGCATGCTGTTCAGCAGCGCTTATGCCCAACCGGTATGCACGCCTTCGAGGGTGAGTATGCTCACGGGTATGAATGCGGCCAGGACAAGAATCACCAACTGGACCTCTCCCCAAAAGGATAACAGTACAGATGAAAAAGACCAGCAGTTTGAGCCGCTGAACTGGAATATCAACGGCCTCAGCAACAGCCCAGGCACCCCACACGCACTGTTTGCCACCAGCTTTCCACAGTTATTAAAACAGGCCGGATATTATACCATTCATGTGGGTAAGGCGCATTGGGGTGCGGCCGGTACGCCCGGTGCCAATCCGTATAACCTGGGTTTTATGGTAAACGTGGCGGGCCATGCGGCGGGTCATCCGCAGAGTTACCTCTCTGAACAAAACTACGGAAACCTGCCTGGCAGGGCGCAGGCACAGGCAGTGCCCGATCTGGAAGCCTACTATAACACGGGCATTTTTCTAACGGAGGCCTTAACGCAGGAAGCCATTCAATCCATCCACAATGCAGTCGATCCATGATATCGCCCAGGCTCTTGTCCATGCCTTCAATTAAACTGGCATAGGCCGCTTCCACGCTGTCGATGCCCGCCGCATAATAGGATTGTACAAAACGCGGGTCTGGCATAATGGGAGTGTGCACGGCGTAATGCGCCATATTTAAAAAGAAAGGCTTTTTAAGATCGACTGCATTGTGGATGGATTGAATGGCTTCCTGCGTTAAGGCCTCCGTTAGAAAAATGCCCGTGTTATAGTAGGCTTCCAGATCGGGCACTGCC
>JANPGT010001075.1:0-4883 GCA_031424135.1 Chitinophagaceae bacterium | reverse complement strand
TGGAAAAAAAATTACAGGGACAGATAGCCATTATTACAGGTGCCAGCAGCGGTATAGGTGCCGGTGTAGCCAAATCGCTGGCGGCAGCAGGCGCCACTGTGGTCATCAACTACCCGGTACCCGTTACCAGGGAGGCAGCAGAAGAAGTACTCGAGGAAGTGATAGCCGCAGGAGGAACTGGTATCACTTATCCATGCGATGTAAGCAAGGAAAACGAAGTGATCAAAATGTTTGCTGACACAGTGGCTCAATTTGGAACTGTTGATATTCTTGTTAACAACGCAGGTCTTCAGCGTGATGCTAAGTTCACCGAAATGACCCTGGAACAATGGAACTATGTACTGGCGGTAAACCTGACCGGCCAGTTTCTGTGTGCGCGTGAAGCCATCAAAGAATTCCTGAGAAGAGGTATTGACGCATCAAAAAGTAAGGCTGCAGGGAAAATCATCTGCATGAGCAGTGTGCACGAAGTAATTCCCTGGGCCGGCCACGCCAATTATGCAGCCAGTAAAGGCGGCATTATGATGATGATGAAGACCATTGCGCAGGAATTTGCGCCACAAAAAATTCGTATTAATTCGATTGCTCCCGGCGCCATAGCAACACCCATTAATCATGATGCCTGGGATACCGCCGCCCACTTGCAGGCCCTTTTAAAACTCATACCAGAAAAACGCATTGGCCAGGTACAGGATATTGGCAATGCTGCTGTATTTCTTGCCAGCGATGATGCAGATTATATTAACGGAACCACCTTGTTTGTAGACGGCGGTATGACATTGTATCCGGGATTTGAGGACAACGGATAGTGCCAGTGTTGAAGGCGAATAAACAATCACCTATAATAACTACTGTATGAATGCAGAACAAGAACGGTTAACGCAGGCTGGCTGGAAAAAATGGGGCCCTTACCTGAGCGAACGCCAGTGGGGCACCGTACGCGAAGACTATAGTGAACATGGCAATGCCTGGGATTATTTTCCGCACGACCATGCCCGCAGCCGTGTATACCGCTGGGGCGAAGACGGCATTGCCGGCATCAGCGATGACCTGCAGCGTATTTGCTTTGCCGTAACACTCTGGAACGGCAAAGATGCCATACTGAAAGAACGGTTGTTTGGCCTCACCGGTAACGAAGGCAATCACGGCGAAGATGTAAAAGAATTGTACTATTATCTTGACAATACGCCTTCCCATGCCTACATGAAACACCTGTACAAATACCCACAGGCTGCTTATCCCTATGCAGACCTGCTACAAACCAACCGGAACCGGTCTAAATCAGCACCGGAATATGAATTACTGGATACTGGGCTACTCAATGACAGAAAGTATTTTGATGTATTCACAGAGTATGCAAAAAACGATACAGAAGACCTGTGCATCCGTATTACTGCCCATAACCGTGGCAATGCGGCAGCACCGCTTTCTGTATTGCCCACCCTCTGGTTTCGTAATCTCTGGAGCGTTGGATTGATGAAAGAAAAACCATTCATGCAAAAAGGCGACTCCCTGAACGGGCAAGGGCTAACCACCTTGTATCACCCTGAACTCGGCAACTACTATTTTTATTTTGAAAAACCCGTCCGTACCCTTTTTACTGAAAATGAAACCAATACTGAGCGATTGTACAATGTTCCCAACAGTACTCCATTTGTTAAAGATGCGTTTCATACCGCAGTAACCAACAATGATTTTGCCTGGCTTGAAGAAAAAAAACAGGGAACAAAATTTTCGCCCCTGTACGAATTCAATATACCTGCCCAATCGGCTGTCACCCTAAAACTCCGGTTAACCAGGGAATCAATAGCCGCTGATCCATTTGACCATTCTTTTGATAGGGTATTTAACAGCCGGATCCGTGAAGCAGATGAATTTTATACAGCCATTGCTGAAACAAACGATGAAGACCTGAAAAATATTCAGCGGCAGGCTTTCGCCGGCATGCTATGGAGCAAACAGTATTTTAATATAGATGTTCCAAAATGGCTGAATGGAGACAAGGGCCAAATCCCTCCGCCTGCGGCACGTAAAACGGGGCGCAATCATGAATGGAATTCGCTCAATAACGAGGATATTATTTCTATGCCCGACAAATGGGAATACCCCTGGTATGCAGCATGGGACCTGGCATTTCACTGTATCCCCTTGTCTATGGTAGACGCGCGTTTTGCAAAGGAACAGCTGATCCTGTTCCTGCGTGAATGGTATATGCACCCCAATGGACAGCTGCCGGCTTACGAATGGGCTTTTGGTGATGTCAATCCGCCGGTGCACGCATGGAGCTGCCTGCAGGTATATAAGATTGATAAAAAAAACACCGGCACCGGGGACATTGATTTCCTTAAACGGGTATTTCAAAAATTACTTATCAATTTCACCTGGTGGGTAAACCGAAAAGACCACAAGGGGAAAAATGTTTTTGAAGGTGGCTTCCTTGGGCTGGACAATATTGGCGTATTTGACCGCAGCAGTGCAATACCAGGTGGTGGTATGCTGGAACAGGCCGATGGAACCAGCTGGATGGCTATGTACTGCCTGAACATGCTGGAAATGGCACTGGAAATAGCACAAACCGACCCTACATACGAAGACGTGACCACCAAATTCTTTGAACATTTTATCTATATCGCAGAATCATTAAACCGCATTGGAGAGGACTGGACGGGCAGCTGGGATGAAGAAGAAGGATTTTTTTATGACGTATTGTCGATGCCGGATGGGCGCTATATTCCACTCAAAGTAAGAAGCCTTGTTGGATTGAGTACACTGTTTGCAGTATTAGTGCTTAAAAAAACTATGCTTGAAAAACTACCTGAATTTCACCGTCGGTTGAAATGGTTCCAGCAATACCGGCAGGACAATGGACATTACCTGGTTATTGAACAACTGAATGACCATGACGATATTCTATTGGCGCTGGTGCCGATGGCAAGACTGGAAAAATTGATGAAAGCATTGCTGGACGAGCGTGAGTTTCTATCAGGCGGGGGCATCCGATCCATCTCCAAACTGCACGAAACAGGATATGGTGTTACCATCGATGGCCAGTATTTTGGACTGGACTATCAACCCGCCGAGGGAAATACTTCTTTATTTGGAGGAAACAGTAACTGGCGCGGACCAGTATGGATGCCTATGAACTACCTGTTGGTAACTGCACTGCAAAACCTGAGTGAATACCACAACAAGAATTGTCTTGTAGAAATACCCACTGGCTCCGGCAAAATGGCCTGCCTGGAAGAAGTATCCATTGACCTGGCCAAGCGGCTTGTTTCCACTTTTCAGCAGGATCAAAATGGAAAAAGAAAAGCAAACGCCGATCATGCCGTTTACCAACACGACCCGCATTTTAAAGATCTCATTTTATTTTACGAATACTTTCATGGAGATACGGCAAGAGGCGTTGGCGCTTCCCATCAAACGGGCTGGACAGGCGTGGTAGCAGAATTGATTAACAGGATCAGCAATTACGAAAAAAAACAGCAGGAAGCGACCATGACCTCAATAGCGCTACAATAAAATTCACTTAATAAATTCCCATGTTACAAACATCCCCTGCAGCATTGCAAGACTACAACGAATCCATACAGCAGGAATGGCTTGAAACAAACGGCCTCGGTGGCTGGAGTAGTTCATCTGTCATTGGTTGCAATACGCGGCGCTATCACGGTCTGCTGGTGGCGGCTACTACTCCCCCTGCAGAGCGCATGGCACTTGTTTCAAAGCTTGACGAAACCATTGTATGCAATGAGCAACGGTTTGAACTGGCTACCAATAATTATGGAGATGTGGTTCACCCGCAGGGATTCCAGTATATCACCCGTTTCTCAAAAGATCTTTATCCCATTTGGATCTACGAAGCCGGGGAAATACAGTTGCAAAAAACCATCGTCATGATCCATGGCGAAAATACAGTGGTTATTATATACAAAGTTTTAAGATCGCCGGCGCCTTTCACACTGGAGCTGCTGCCGTTGCTTTCTGTACGCGGCTATCATAGCCTGTCGCATGCCAACGAAGCCGTTCAGCAGCAATATTCTTTGGCCAACGATGTATTTCATACCAGGGTATATGATGGAACTCCTGATATATTCTTTAAAGTACCAAGCGCCGGTTTCGCCCCCGATGCTAAATGGTTTTATCATTTTAACTATAGCGTAGAGAAATACCGTGGCCTGGATTATGTGGAAGACCTGTATTCACCCGGCACATTCAGTATTAACCTGCAGGAAGGTGCCACCCTGGGTATTATTATTTCTACCGATAAAGCTGTTGGTAAAGATGCCCATACCCTGCTGGAAAATGAAACCCGCAGAAGGCAGGCATTATTGCCAGCGCAGTCTGTTAGTGATATCACCCGCCAGTTGATACTGGCTGCCGACCAGTTTATTGTGAAGCGGGGAGAACACCTGAAAACGATCATCGCCGGTTACCATTGGTTCACCGATTGGGGACGCGACACCATGATTAGTTTACCAGGTCTTTGTTTATCAACCGGGCGTTTTACAGATGCAAAAAAAATACTCTCTGCTTTCGCGCAAAATGTAAGCATGGGCATGCTGCCCAACCGCTTCCAGGATAATAATGAACCACCGGAATACAATAACGTAGATGGAACACTCTGGTATTTTATTGCAGTGCATAAATACCTTGAAGCCACGGGCGACACTAATTTTATACTGAACGACATTCTGCCCGTTTTAAAAGAAATTATTGACTGGCATTTTAAAGGAACCAGGTTTAATATACATGTGGATGAAGACGGTTTGTTATTCGCGGGTGAAGATGGACAACAGCTCACCTGGATGGATGCAAGAATTGGCAGTTGGGTAGTTACACCGCGCATGGGTAAACCGGTGGAAATCCAGGCGCTATGGTAC